>JAAYRE010000005.1 GCA_012518935.1 Clostridiales bacterium | reverse complement strand
TTCTTAAGGAAGTCCAAGATAAAATAGACAAAATAGATGTGGGAGCTCTTGTTATGGCAGAGAAGACCCTTGAAGAGCTCTTAATAAAAAAACATTGGTATAATCCTCTTCCCCAAGTGAAGTTTACTGAAAGACCTGACGTGGTGGCCGCCCACTTAATGGAAGGGCATATTGCTATTATTGTAGATACCTCCCCCAGTATAATGCTACTACCTGTAACAATGTTTCATTTTACTCAGCATGCGGAGGATTACTATCAGAATATACTAGTGGGAAGCTATTATCGGTGGGTACGCTTTCTTGGGATGTTATTTGCTCTTTTGCTTCCACCCCTTTGGCTTTTAATGGTACAAAATATAGAAGCACTTCCGGAATGGCTACAGTTTCTTGGACCCAAGGATGAGTACACTATACCTCTATTCATACAGCTACTCTTTTTGGAATTTGGCTTGGATATTCTTCGATTATCTTCCATCCATACGCCCAGTGCTCTTAATACCTCCTTAGGTATTATAGGGGGCTTAATCCTAAGTGACTTGGCTGTTAAGGTAGGTATATTTGTACCTGAAACTGTCCTTTATGTGGCACTGGCTGGTATAGGTACCTTTGCAACCCCCAGCTTGGAGTTTGCCCTGGCATTACGAATATTTAGGTTTTTATTGTTGATAACAACTGGCCTTTTAGGAATCTGGGGCTTTGTAGGAAGTCTTCTTGTGATATTAATTATCTTATTAACCTCTAGATCCTTTAAAAATGGCAAACCCTATACTTGGCCTCTTATTCCATTTAAGTGGAAACCCCTAGCTCATATCCTGTTCCGTATGCCCATTCCTAAAATCGGTGAAGGTAATGATGAATCCAAATAATAAAGTAAGTAAGCCTCCAACTCTTTAATTGAAATGCTCCTCCTTAAAATATACAGTTATCATTACTTAAACTGTCTACATTTAAGGGTGAGATATCAATTATAAGAGCTGGAGGCTATAATTATATCTTTATGATTAAAGCTATGGTAGACCTGATCTATTCTGTTCTAAGGGCTTCTACAGGGTCTTTCTTAGCAGCTTTTCTAGACGGAATAAGTCCTGCTACCAAAGTAAGAAGCATACTGAGTACTACTAAAACCACTGCATTATATACAGGTAATGAAGCATTAATATCTGTTGTATTGGCTGCAGCATGAATTATTGCATTGATAGGTACTAATAGTATCAGTGTAATGCCTACACCGATAAGTCCTGCAAACACACCTACAATAAATGTTTCCGCATTAAATACTTGGGAAATATTTCTCTTAGATGCACCAATGGCACGAAGGATACCAATTTCCTTTGTACGCTCCAGTACTGATATAAATGTTATAATTCCTATCATTATAGAGGATACAATCAGGGACACCGCCACAAAAGCTATAAGCACATATGAAATCACGTTTACAATCGTTGTAACAGAGGACATTAGTAGTCCAACGTAATCTGTGTAAGTGATTTGATCTTCAGGTTTAGCGGTCATGTTGTAATTTTCAATACTGGTTGAAATTGCATCTTTATCTTCAAAATTGTCAGCATAAAGACTTATAGATGACGGTACATCAAGGCTTACAAAGCCAAAGGTCTTCATATTATCTTCATAGCTTCCTGGGGATATATTCAAATCATACATTGCAATTAGTATATCATCTTCCGGTTCCAACAAAAATTCATCCAGGGCAGCTGCCATCTCTGCTTCTCCCATGGAAAGTATCATTTCAACACTTGCTGGATTTTCTCCATACATTGCTGTTATGATATCTTTAGAGAACTTTGCTTTTTCAGATATGCCAAGTCCAGAAAGAAATTCTATTGTATCTTTAACCTTGGCTATGTCATCCTTAGGCACAAAGGAAATTCCATTTAGTACATTTATATGAGGACTTGCTTCCTGTGCTTTTATAACAGGGCTATTATTACTTTGCTCAATTATATAATCAGTTAAAGCTTTCGTATAACCAATACTTCTTGTAATTGCAGCATAAGATGCATCTTCATTGGGGCGGATAACTCCCACTATCTTAAGCTCCACAGCATTGTCTAGTAACTCAGCTAATTTATATTTGTCATCAGCAATATAATCAAATAAACCATCTTCATTTTCTACATAATAATCACTGCTAGGTATCATGTAAAACGTTTGGTCAACCAGCTCTTCATAGCTCCACTTGTGCTGGGTAAACTCCACTTCTTCCCCTGATAATATCTTATTCATAATCTCTTTGTATTCACTTGAAGGTAAAAAACCAAGCTCATATAGAGCTGATGTGGAAATCTCATTTTTTCTATCCAGCACCAGAACTACTTCGTTAAAATCTTTTGGCCAATTTCCGTAAAGAACCTCATAACTTTCAGTTACTGCCGGGCTTATAAGCAAATCTCCGGATCCCGGTAAAAGCTCTTCAAAATTGCCATTATAACCGGCGTTCATCCCTACATACATTTCACCATTCATACCACCGGAACTACCCATGTTAGAACTACTACCGTTTGTATTTACAATTTCTCCATTAGGATCATAGGCAAATGTGTTGAAGGAAACATCGTAAGTATAAACTATTCCATTTTCACCAATGTATTGATGAATTTCACTATTCTTATCATCCAGATATTCTTTAAGTGGCGATAAATTATTCTTCTTTATGCTAGAGACGGATTTGCTTGCCATCTCCAAATAAAATGAATTGGAATAAACCCCGTCCAGCTCATGGTCTATCTCCTCAGAGAAATGTTCCCG
>JAAYRE010000055.1 GCA_012518935.1 Clostridiales bacterium | reverse complement strand
TAATTGATACCCTTTTTACGCCTACTCCATCAATTGAATAATTGTCCTCGTAATTATTTATAATATTATTTTTTTTTGCTCTATTAAAAAACCTGAAAAGCTTAGGATAAGAAGGAAATAACCTCATTACACTAACATTGTTTTTTTTTGCCCATTCCTTAGCAAGGTAATGTACAGCATACGTTGCTTCTATTTTTGATTGATTCAAATATGCTGGATATAAAGTCGTTATCAGTAGTATCTTCATTCTACATACTCCTTTTAAAAATCACAAATTATTTTTCAAGAAGGATTAACTCATAATTATCCATTCTTTTCAGCCGTATTTTTCATTGGTTTAATTGAATACATGGCATATCCTAGTATTATAAATGACATTATAGATAATTTAAACATTTCCTGATACTCTGCAACCATACTTCCAAGAAGCCACACAAACATAATTACTAGTCCTAACCGTCGCCATATATCTTGAGATGCTCTTTTAAAGAATGTTTTGGCTGCGCTTAAGATTGTTCCTATGAATGCAAGCAAGCCAATGACCCCACCTGCTACAAAATACTTCACATAGCTATTGTCAAATGTTCCAAATCTTCTGGCTGTTGTAAAACCTACCCCTAATATACTAGCAAAAAAATTTTCATATCTTGCTTTCTCAAACATTTGTGATACTCGTAATGACCAAATATTAAATCTTGAATCTAGAGCAGAAAAAGATATCTCTCGGCTTATTCTATCTTGTAGATAACTGAGTAATAATACCCCCCCTATCACTGATATACACAAATAGAAAACCTTTACTATTCCTTTTTGAGGAAACTTCCAATACACTATAAGTGCAGTGGCAGATACCCATATCAAAAGTGCGGTTCTTGACTGTGTATATAGACATACATAAAGTGATGCTATAGTACATAACACACTTATTATTTTATAAAATCGCTTTTTAGTATGTAATTCAGATAAGATAAGGATTGAACTATTCAATACTACTATAAGCATTCCTAACAAGTTAGGATTCGCAACAGTCCCAATAGCTCTCCTTCCAGTTGCCCAAGAGAAGGCTCTCAAATAATATTCTAAATTTGAAGGTCTGTATAATGTATAAGACCAAATTCTAAACCCATCATTATTAATTTGTAAAAAGCTTACTGCAAATTGCAAAGCTAGAAAAAATACAAGAACATTCAAGAATGATTCTGGCTTAATCTTTTTTCTAAACCAACAACCAATAATTAAACCAAGGAAGGGATAGTATAGCCTCAATGAAGATGTAAGTATATCTAACATTCCTCCACTGCTATTCATTATAGAAAGAATGAAATTCATTATTGTCATATATAAAGCAAAGTACAAAAAATATTTAACTGGCTTTACTATTGGTACCTTAATCATTGAGTACATAGCAGCCAAGCCTACAATTAATTGAGGTATATATATTAGAAATCCTTGAATTGAATCAGGATATAATAAAATTACGCTAATTAAAATAAATAGTCCTATTGTATTTCTATTTGAAACCTTATAATCTGTATAATTGCTTTTCATACATACTCCCCCTCGTATAATTGTATTTGTTAAAACATTTCTATCGTTTTTCCAGTTAATAACTGGAAGTATCATTAACGTCATTTCTTAATATTTCATATCTTTTCGTCCACTCTGCCAGCTG
>JAAYRE010000054.1 GCA_012518935.1 Clostridiales bacterium | reverse complement strand
CTTCATGTAGGTCACTGGAGAGGATATGTAATCAGTGACGTATGGAGCAGATATAAGATGCTAAAGGGTTATTATATAATCCACCCCATGGGCTGGGATGCCTTCGGTCTTCCAGCAGAGAATTATGCAATTCAAAAGGGGGTACATCCCAGTATATCCACAGCTGAGAATGTTGCTAATTTCAAAAAGCAGTTAGATGATATATCAGCAATTTATGATTGGGATATGGAAGTTAATACTACAGATCCCAGCTTCTATAAGTGGACACAATGGATATTTGTCAAGATGTTTAAAGCAGGTCTTGCATATGAAAAAGAAATGCCTATAAACTGGTGCCCATCATGTAAGACAGGACTTGCCAATGAAGAGGTAGTTAATGGAGGATGTGAGCGGTGTGGGGCCTCAGTATCTAAGAAAAACCTCAAACAGTGGATGTTAAAAATCACTCATTATGCAGATCGTTTATTGAATGATTTACAGAAACTTGATTGGCCTGAAAAGGTTATCAAGATGCAGTCTGATTGGATTGGTAAAAGCTATGGTGCTGAAGTGGATTTTTCAGTTGATGGAAGTGATAAGGAAATCCGTGTATATACTACAAGACCTGATACCTTATATGGAGCAACATTTATGGTACTTGCTCCTGAGCACGAGATGGCTTTGGAACTAGCAACGCAAAAGCAGAAAAGTCTAGTTGAGGATTATATCCATAAGGCCTCCATGAAATCATCAGTGGATAGACTTCAGGATAAGGAAAAGACCGGAGTATTTACAGGAAGTTATGCAATTAATCCCCTCAATAAGAAGTTGATTCCTATCTGGTTATCCGACTATGTTCTGGCTGACTATGGCACTGGAGCTATCATGTGTGTACCTGCCCATGATGATAGGGATTTTGAATTTGCTAAGAAATTTGATATCCCAATTGTTCAGGTGATTTCAAAAGATGGTAAAGAAGATGAGGAACTTACAGAAGCCTATACTTCGGCAGGTATTATGATTAATTCTGGTGATTGGAATGGTATGGATTCCGAGAAAGCTAAGAATGAGGTACCTGACCGATTGGAAAAGCAGGGTATTGGTAAGAAGACAGTTAACTATAAGCTTCGTGATTGGGTGTTTTCTCGCCAAAGATATTGGGGAGAGCCGATTCCCATTATTCATTGCCACGATTGTGGTGCGGTTCCTGTTCCTGAGGAAGAACTACCACTATTGCTACCTGAAGTAGAAAAATACGAACCTACTGGTACCGGTGAATCACCATTGGCTAATATTACAGAATGGGTTAACACTACCTGTCCCAGCTGTGGCAAACCAGCTAAGAGAGAAACAAATACTATGCCTCAGTGGGCAGGATCATCCTGGTATTTCCTAAGATATATTGATAATAAGAATGACAAGGAATTAGTAAATAAAGATAAGGCAAGCAAATACTTACCAGTAGATATGTATATTGGAGGAGTAGAGCATGCAGTACTTCATCTACTATATTCTAGGTTCTATACTAAATTCTTATATGATATTGGAGTTGTAGATTTTGATGAACCATTTATCAAGCTTTTTAATCAGGGTATGATTGGTAAAGATGGAGCTAAGATGAGTAAGTCCAAGGGAAATGTAGTATCCCCTGATAGCCTAATTAATGATTATGGTCGTGACTCCTTAAGACTATATGAATTATTCGTAGGCCCTCCTGAGCTAGATTCAGAATGGGATGATAGAGGAATTGATGGAGTATATAGATTTATTAGCCGTTTTTATAATTTGGCTATGGAGAATAAAGATAAAATCATTCAAGGTACAGATGAGTGGGAGAAACTTCGCAATCGCTTAGTATATGATATTACTACAAGGCTTGAAAACTTTAGCTTAAACACTGTTGTAAGTGGTTTTATGGAATACAACAATAAGATGATTGATATGGTTAGAAAGTATGGCGGAATAGACCTTAAGACATTAGAGACAACTATTATTTTGCTTGCTCCTTTTGTACCTCATCTAAGTGAAGAATTATGGTCACAGCTGGGTCATACTAGTTCTGTATTTGATAATAGTTGGCCTACTTATGACGAAACCAAGATGAAAGACAGTGAAATTGAGATTGCAGTACAAGTTAATGGAAAGACCAAGGGTACAATTATGATAGATGCCGATGCAGGTAAGGATGAAGTTATCCAGGCTGTTAAGAAAGCTTATGCTGATAAGATTACAGGCAATATCATAAAAGAGATTTATGTCCCGGGTAAAATTATAAATATCGTAGCAAAATAGTAAATATAGGCAAGGATAAAATTCCTTGTTTAGTAATTATAGTATGGGGCAGTATTATAATAATAATCGTGTAGCAGATTTCCGATATTAGTATAATACTGCCCTTAATATATGAAATAATATTTTTTTGGGAATAATATATTTAGATAGGAAAAATGTGTTATTAATTATTATTAAAATTCTTTAAACTAATAAAAACACCTTTGATATTCACTTGGAATATGTTAAAATAAACACGATAAATAGATAAATTAATATACTATAATATAGAATTATATGAATACCTTATATAAAGGGTATATACCAAATGAAGATATTACAAATAAATGACTGACTTAGGCAGTATAATAAAGGGGAATGATTATGAAGGTTTTGTCTAAATTCAACAAGAAGGATTTGTGGACTATCCCGAATATTTTATGTTATATTCGGTTTTTACTGGTACCGGTATTTGTAGTACAATATATAAGAGCAGATGAACCAAGAGAATATATGCAGGCTGCGGCAATTGTTTTTACATCAGGGTTAACAGATTTTCTTGATGGATTTATCGCAAGAACATTCAACATGATAACAGAGTTGGGGAAATTGATTGACCCAATAGCCGATAAATTGACTCAGGCAGCTCTAATATTTGTTCTTGTATATAAGTTTGAATGGACAATACCATTGTTGATGTTAGTTATACTATTTGTTGCTATGCAACTGTTTTTGCTGGTGGCTGGATTAGCAATGATTAAGAAGGACAAAAGGTTAGACGGCTCTAAATGGTTTGGAAAGATTTCAACAGCGGTATTTTACGCTGTTATGCTGGTTTTAGTTGCGTTTCCCAATATAGGGGAATCAATAGCCAATATCCTTATGTTTATCTGTGGAGCTTTTTTAGCCTTATCATTTATTCTATATATAAGGGAATACTTTAGAATGTATCATGATATCAAGGAAGAAGAAAGTATAAGGGCAAATTAAAAAGGGACAGTAGTCCCTTTTATCTTTTTGCCATAGACATCATCTTTCTTAGCATATCAAATTGAGCCCTATCTTTCGCAGACATATTTTTTGATAAAAGCTGCATCATATAGTCACTTTCATCTTTTGTAAAGCTTAAGCTTTCATCCTGCATTTTTTTATTAGCATTCATTAAAATGGGAAGGACTTTATCCATAGGTTTTCCTTCAGCTTCCTTAACCACTTCCAATAGAATGGCTAATTTGCGAGGATCAATGTTTATCATTTTTGATTTCTTGTTATCAGATATATCAGCCATATAATCACTCCTTATCATCTTTGGATTTACTATTATCATCATATGACTGAGAATCAAAAAGCATTCTTAACCTTTCGAAGGTTTCCATTTGGTCTGGGGAAATCATGGATTTTAAGGAATCAAACATATTGCCTTCACCATCATAATCACTATTTGCCACTTCCTTAATATCTGCTTCCTCAATATCTACTTCCTCAATATCTGTTGCCTCTTCAATATCTACCATTTCCTCAGACCCTGTAACATCGCTGTAGTTATCTTCCTTATTTCCAGCAAACACCTGGGATAAATCAACACTAGAAAAATCAAAGCCGGTAAAATTACTCATAAAATTGCTAGCAAAATCATTTTTAGTCCCTTCTTTAGAAAATCCCTCAAAGCCTTCCATGGTATTCATTACATCCATATAGGTGTTATACATCTCAAATATCTTCTTAGCCTGAAAGACACTAAGCATCTTATCTACAAAGGCTGCTTCTTTCTCATTACATTTTGGTTTAATTTTATATAAAAGGGATTCCATATCTGCTTTTTCAGTATTATCATAGCTACAGGCAGCTATATTATTTGTCCTAAAATTTCTTAAGCATACAAGCAACTCAAATAATTTTAGAAGCAGATCTAGAGTTAATCTTGATCTTACATCTACATAGGGTAATGCGGTTTTTAATAACTCAGCTGTGTGAAGTAAACCATTGTCTGCCATAGCTTCTCCGATTGTATGTGGTCATTATAATATATTCAAGAGATAATCAATCATGCAAACTATGTTGAAGTAAGAGGCTAGTGTAACTTTTTTTATTGATTTTAAGTCTACTTAGGCAGGGTAAATCAGGCGTTCATCATCAATCTTATATAATGTCTTTTCAAGATAGATCTTAGCAAAATGCTTTGCCATGGGAAGATTCATATCTGAGTAGTTGCCACAAGTAACAGCAGTGGCACCGGGAATATCACCTTCAAAATCTCGGATAAATTCGAACATTTCTATTAGCAGGGCTACTATATCCTTTGACTTATAGTCGCCTCCTAGGAGAAGGTAAAAACCAGTTCTACAACCCATAGGGCCAAAGTAAAGGGTTTTATCTGCATATTCTTTGTGATTTCTAAGGAAAGTGGCCCCAAGATGCTCTATGGTGTGAATCTCACCTGTTAACATTACTGGCTCAAAATTAGGTCTAATCATACGAATATCAAAGGTTGTTATAATCTCACTTCCTAATTTATCTTTTCTGGAAACATAGACCCCCGGCAGTAATTTCATATGGTTAATGGTAAAACTAGCAATTTGTTTCATTGTATCTTCATCCTTTCAATTGTTTGGTTATATCTTATAATAGTCTTATTTATTTTACCTTTTAAAAGTTTTTATGTCCATATTTATATGTTAACACATTTATTTATCAAGAATCTCTATGGATATAATCCTAAATTTTGATATAATCTTAATAGGCCTATGTACTATTAATAGTAGGGCAAATTTATTAAATAGGGGTGAATATATGCTCGTTGCAACTAAGAGACCAGACAATAGAATAGTTAGAGTTAAACGTACTCAAGGAGCTTTGATTTTGTATTCAAATAATGGAAATATAAAGCTTGAACCAAAGTCTGATGAAATTATCCGTGTAGTTTATACCCTGAAAGATAATTTTTCCGACCAAGAAAAACCAGGAGTTATATGCAAGGATGTATATGATGAATGGAATCATTATGAGGATAACAATGAAATTATACTAAACACAAATAAGATTACACTTAGGATTAACAAAGATACAGCCTTATTTCAGTATTTTGATAAGGATGGGAAGTTGTTATTAAAGGAAAGAGATTACGAAAGTAAGAGTCTAGAAGAGTTTTCTTCATATACAACTGTAGTAGATGAGGATGTAAGGATAGAGAAGGTTGAGACAGCTGATGGTGTTAAAGATGTCTTAAGAGATGCCAATAGAGTTTTTGATCAAAAGCTATATAGAACTAGACTATATTTAGATTGGCAAGAAAACGAATCTATATATGGACTTGGGCAAAATGAAGAGGGGTCTTTGGATTTAAGAGGAACTACAGTCTACCTACATCAAGCTAATATGAAAATAGCAATTCCATTTTTGGTATCCAGCTTAGGATACGGTATTTTAGTAGATACATAT
>JAAYRE010000053.1 GCA_012518935.1 Clostridiales bacterium | reverse complement strand
GAAGGAGACTTAATTCTTGACCTAGAGATTAATAAGGGTTAAAATTTACCTATAACAAAAGATGATTTTGATAAAGCTATATGATATGGGAGGGATGGTCATGGATGGAGAGAATCTGTTAACTAGTGGTGTGGATAAGTTATATGAAATCAAAGAGGATTTATTAGAGTTAAATAGTTTTCAAGGACAATATGAAGAACTGGTGGTAGATGAAAACAAAGCTGAAAAAAGTATCCAAGGCTTAGAAAAGACAGTTGCAGATGAAATTCAATCAACGATTAAGAAGCGCCGATCAGAGATAGAAGGTGCTTATGATAAGCAGCTAAGTAAAACCGATTCCCGTATCAAAAAGATAAAGGATAAGAGGGACAAACGCAAGAGTAAAAAGGTGTCTGAGAGAATAAATGAGGAGACAGCCTCACTCCGTGAAGAAAATCATAAGCTAAGACTAGAGATAAAGACGCTTTTTAAACAAAACCGTGTTCCGTCTTATTGTAATACTACACTTTACTATGCTTTGTATTACCCAAGATATTTTAGCGATATCATGATTATTATTATTGCTTTATTACTGTCACTGCTAGTAATTCCTTGTGGTATTTACTTTTTTATTCTCCCAGTAGAGAAGATACTCTACTTGATTTTGCTTTATATTATATCAGTAGTGTTTTTTGGTGGAATATACTTGCTGATTGGAAATCGTACAAGGGAAAGGTATAGAACTGCTATATTAGAGGTAAGGGATTTACGTCATAAGATAAGGTCAAATAAGAAAAAGATAAGGGCTATTAATAAGAGAGTGAAGAAGGATCAGGATGAAAGCACTTATGGTTTAGAGGATTTTGATGAGGAACTTGATAGATTAAACCAAGAGGCAGCTGATATAGCAGAGCAAAAAAAAGAAGCCCTTCTTACATTTGAAAATACAACTACACAAGTTATAGCATCGGAGATTAAGAAGCTATATGAAGAACAGTTGGAAGAATTAAAATTAGACTATAATAATGTAAGCAAGGAAGTTACACAAACAGAAGAAAATATTAAGGCCTTGACCTTAAAAGTAGCTAGTAATTATGAGCCTTTTATAGGTAAAGACCTTGTAACGATTGATAGTATAGACGCATTGATTAATATTATGGAGGCAGGTAATGCGGCTACAATATCAGATGCAATACAATATCAAAAACAAAACATGGAATAACTATTTGTATGAAATTTCTGTTAGGTTTTTTTGATTTAGATGACAAATACAATAATCTATAGCCAGGCATATTTTATCTGCCATAGACATAACTACATTTAACCTGGTGGTTTGTAAAAGCATGTGATCAAGCATCCCATAATAATTAACTATGCCTGTCATGAACAAATCACCGACCTCGGGTAAATCTTTATCAACACCTGCTCCTGGTTTTAAAGTTCCTTCACCGAGGGTAATATAACCAATATGATCTGACTTACCTAATGAGGCATCGATTGCAATGATAAAAACATCATCATGTTTTTCATAAATCATTGCAACGGTGTCTTTTAAATTCTTGGCATGTACTGGTTCTTCAAGAGTGCCATATATATGATAATTAGGTTGCCTAATATATTTTGATAATTTATATCCTATAATCGGCCCTAGGCAGTCACCAGTTGCACGATCAGAGCCAATGCACAGAAAAACAATATTTTTAATATAGTGTAAATGTTTCTTAATTAGCCCCGATAAAGCCAAACCAAGTTCATAGGCAGAACCTTGTTCCTTTGAATTAAAATACAAAGTTTGATTTTTACTTCTAAAAAAAATACTCATATTAGTCTCCATTCTGATTAAAACCCCGAAATAGTGTATAATCTAGTTATACTAAGCTTAAGTTAAGTATTACCAAAAACATTAAAAATAGACACTTAAAATCTAAGGATTATAAAAATGAAACTGTAAAACTACATTAAATAGACATATCTTTCGTTTTATAGAGAATATACTGGAGAATTATAAAAGTTTAAAGGTTCTTTGGTAGAACTATGGTGATAACTTCTTTTTATTCCATTACGAAATACGACATAATACAGGTAAGACTTATGCTAAAATAAGCAGAAGGTTGTATAGTAAAGTCATGTAACGGATAGGAGATGGCTATGATAGAATCGGTATATAGCAATGAGAATGCTGAACTAAATCGGACAGGCAGTGTACAAACGAATTTTAGAATGCCCAAAAACATTCGGCAGATAGGTAAGAACAGTTCTTCAAAAAGAATATATATTGAAGATTATGTAATGACATTTATTAAACAACTTGCTGGGGAGGACTATTCAACCTGTCATATAGCTGTATTGTTAGGACAATATATTCATATTGAACAAGGCAGGTGCCTTTTTGTGTCTGGAGCTGTAGAAGTGAAAGATATGGAAGTGTCAAACAATATAGTTTTTACTAATGATCATTGGACATCAATATATGAAAATATAAAAAAGTATTTTGTAGAATCTGAAATTGTGGGTTGGTTTTTAGGAGGTCCAGGATATATATTAGATGAAAAAGAAATGATTCTAAAAGCACATATTGATAATTTTGCAGGTCAGGATAAGATGCTTGCCACCTTTGATAACATGGAAAAAGAAGAGAGCTTTTACTTTTATGAGAATGGCTCCCTAAGGAAGCAAGAAGGCTATTACATATATTATGAAAAAAATGAAGAAATGCAGACCTATATGATAGAGCACAATGAGCGAAATGAAAAACCAACTAGTGAATCTGCTTATGAAGACAAAGTATCAAAGCAGATTAGGACAATTATTCAGAATAAAAAGCCCATGGCTGACGAAGACAAAGGTGTAAGCCGACTTATGTATGCGGCGGGGACCTTTTTAGCTGTAATTATATTAATAGTTGGTGCTGCTATCTTTAGTAATTATGATCAAATGAAAAATATGCAAAGTACCCTAGATTCTTTATCTAATAATCTAAAAGAAGTAGAATCCGCATTTTTATTAAATGAAAACAAACAAACATTATTAGAAGTCCCAAAGGATCAAACAACTAAAGTACCTACAGATGTACCAGTTGATAGTGAAGGGAGTCTGAATGTAGAAGTTGTTCCTGGAGGAGTATCTCCCCTGGAGGAAAACAGTGAAAAAGATAATAATAGTAGTGTAACTAATGAACATGCCAATCAGACTAACAATACACAAAGTGATGTTGACAATGAGGAAGTCGCACAGACATCCAATCAAAATCCTAGTCAAGCAGTAGAAGAGGTCAAATATTATACGGTCAAAGCAGGGGATTCACTAGCTGGAATAAGTTATAAACTATATAATTCAGCGAATTATATTTCGAAGATAAAAATGATTACGGAACAATTAGTTTTTGACCAATATATATCATGTCAACATCATCGATGTTGACCAATATATATCATGTCAACATCGATGATGTTGACATGATATATATTGGTCAAAAACTAATTGTTCCGTAATCATTTTTTATATCAAGATTTATATGGGGAAACTTTCCTTCCCTTGTTGGTGCTGGGTTGTAAAATCTGAACAAATAAAGCAAAAGATTCTTTTGTTCAGCTGATACAACCCAGCTCTTTGTTTATTGGCAAAATTCATAGTGCCTTTGATAAGAAAATGATGTATAATTTCTATTAAGTATAGTTTAAGCTATGGAATCTAATGGAGTACAGTAAGACAGAGTAAGCAAAGTAAGTAGGTGGGCAAGTATTGAGAGACTTTGAAGGCAGAAGCAAGAGATATCGTAGAAATCGAACCATCATATTAATAATGCTGTTAGTTGTGATTGTAATTGTTTTGGCAGTATATTTGTATAAGCTGTTTAACCGCGACTATCAGGGATATGAGGTTATGGATAGAGTCACAAATACCGAGGAGAACTTAGGTGGATACTTGGAGTATGATGGGGCTGTAGTTAGATATAGTAAGGATGGTGCTGTTGCTATAGATAATAAAGGAAATCTGCTGTGGAACGGATCTTATGAAATGGCTGACCCCATAGCAGATACCTGTAAAGATTATGTTGTTATAGCAGACAGGGGAGGTAAAAAACTTTATATATTTAACAAAGATGGCTTAGTGGGAAATATACCAACAAATCATCCCATTGTAAAGGTAGAGGTGGCCCGGCAGGGTGTAGTTGCAGTTTTGATGATAGAGGACGACATTAGCTATATAGAGCTATATAATAAAGAAGGAGATTTGCTTGGAGAAAAGATAACCAATCTGGTGGTACATGGGTATCCCATGGACATAACCCTATCAGATGATGGGCAGAAAGTTGCAGGAACCTATCTATGTATTAGTAAAGGAGAGATAAAAAACAATATTTTATTTCTTAATTATGGAGAGGTCGGGAAGAACTTCACAGACCGTACAGCTGGAGCCCATATTCATGAGTTTGGGATAGTACCAAGAATTACTTTCCTAGATAATGATACTATCAGTGCATTTAAGGAAGATGGTCTCATGATATTTTCCATGGAGGAAAAAGCAGAGATTGCTAAAGAGATAACCGTTGAGGGTAAAATAGTAAGTGTCTTACATAATGAGAAGTACGTGGGCTTGGTTATTGAAGAGGAAGGACTGAATAAACCAAAGTTACTATTGTATGATTTAAAAGGTAACCAGGTCTTGGAATTGGAACTAGATTTTAAATATGAAAGTATATATTTGTCTGGGGAAGAGATTATATTGCTCCATAGTAATTCTGCTGTTATTTATAAAACAAACGGTAAAGAAAAATTCAGATATACATTTACATCAAATGTTTCTGCTTTATATCCGATTAACCACATGGATAAGTACTTTTTGGTAAGTCCAGATGAATTTATGGAAATACAGCTAGTAGAGTAGGAATACAATGTTAGATTTGTAAGTTGATGTATAATATAAAACCTGATATATGGTAGAATATGAATCTAGTGATTATTTGGTTATACATAAGGAGGAGTTTGATGAACTGGTTATTAATTATTGTATTGGCTATTATCATAATAAATGCCTGGATTGGTCGAAGGGTCGGCTTGATTAAAATCGTGTTTTCTTTATTTTCCTTTATAATTGCGCTTATGTTAACAACATGGATAAGTCCCGCAGTCAATGACATACTTGTGAAAAATGAATCCTTTTACCAAAAAACATCACAAAAGGTTGAAGATATTCTTTTTACTAAAGGGGATGAAACCACCGAGAATATTGAAAGCAAGGATGAGAAAACACTTATTGATAATCTTCCCTTACCTAAGGCGATTAAGGAAACCCTACAGGAGAATAAGGAAAAACAAGAGACAAATATTAAATCATATATAACTGGTCATGTGACCAAAATAGTGATCAATGCTTTGGCCTTTGTATTAACCTTTGTTGTAATTTTTATTGGCCTATGGGTTCTTAGCTTTGTACTTAATATCATTAGTAAATTGCCAATTATAAGTCAAATCAATAAGTTGGCAGGGTTTTTAGTTGGAGGTCTACAGGGATTAATAATAGTATGGATTTTCTTTGTGGTACTGACATTTTTAAGTGGCTCTGAATTTGGAGCAAAAGCATTTGAACAAATTAATAACAATAAAATATTAACATTTCTTTATGATAAGAACATACTTTTAGATATAGTTATGAGTGCAGTTAATATGTTTAAATAAAAAATAAGAAGATATTTACTGGAATGTGATACTTGTGAAATATTTCCGCAATAATACTACATAATAAACATACATGATAAGAAGGAGAAGAGAGCATGAATGAAGTATTAAGTAAGATTCAAATGATGGGTATAGTGCCTGTGGTTAAGCTTGACGATGCACAGGATGCAGTTTTCTTGGCAAAGGCATTGTGTGATGGTGGGCTTCCTTGTGCTGAGGTTACATTTAGAACTGCGGCAGCAGAAGAATCCATACGCCTTATGAGTGAAGCATATCCGAATATGCTAATAGGTGCAGGAACTGTTCTTACTACAGAACAGGTTGATAAGGCTGTTAATGCTGGTGCTACTTTTATTGTAAGTCCTGGCTTAAATCCTAAGGTGGTACGATATTGCACTGAAAGAAATATTCCTATAACACCGGGATGTTCAACACCCAGTGATATAGAGATGGCAATAGAGTTGGGTCTTGATGTAGTTAAGTTCTTCCCAGCAGAAGCGGCAGGGGGACTTCCTATGATTAAGGCTATGGCAGGCCCTTATGTAAATATGAAATTTATGCCCACAGGTGGAATTAATGCCTCTAATCTGAACACTTATTTGGATTTTCCTAAGATTATTGCCTGTGGCGGAAGCTGGATGGTTAAGGATGAATTGATAAAAACAGGTGCATTTGATAAGATAACAGAGCTAACCAGACAAGCGGTTAGCATGATGCTGGGCTTTGAACTTCACCATATCGGTATCAATGCAGATGATGATGATCAGGCAGATGATATTGCAGGGTCCTTTGAAAAGCTATTCGGATTTGCAAAGAAAGAGGGCAATAGCTCTGTGTTTGCTGGAACAGCCATAGAGGTCATGAAAAAGCCCTACCTTGGTAAAAGTGGACATATAGCTATTTCAACAAATTATATAGATAGAGCGGTATTTCATCTTGAACATCAGGGATATACATTCATAGAAAATAGTAAGAAATATGGCAAAGACGGTAAACTGGCAGCGGCCTATTTTACTGAAGAGCTGGGAGGCTTTGCTGTTCACCTTGTTCAACAGTAAGGCAATAGAGCAAGTTATAGAGTGAGACAAATTTTATATAGTAAAAAGTGCAATTAATAATATGTATAAATAGAAAACAGAAGAACTCATGCTTTTAATAAAAAGCATGAGTTCTTGATTTCTGGGAGTGGATCTCTTAGTGTATATGGTTATGTCTGCTATTGTTAAAGGTAAATTGAAAGGCATTGATTATGATGATAGAAAAATAAATACAATTCGTTGTTGACATTATAAATCCTATGTGATAAGATTTATTTCCGCCGAGAGGTGGGGCACCACTTATTAATTTTCTTAATAAAAAATATTAAAAAAAATAAAAAAGTGGTTGACATAACATGTTGGATGTGATAGTATTATTTCTTGTCGGCACCAAAATAAAGGAGTCGATAGAATTAATAAAAAAGCACAAATTCTATAATAGTACCTTGATAATTGAACAGTGAAACAACCCTGAAAATTCTAAAAGCAGAAGATGCTAAATCTTCAAAATAGATTTTCAACAGACAGACCTATAAGACCTAAGGAATTATCCAAGGGAATTAAGG
>JAAYRE010000052.1 GCA_012518935.1 Clostridiales bacterium | reverse complement strand
TCAAGCGGGGCTTATTAAAGTGCCTCTAATTCAAGAACTGTCATTCACAAACCTCTTAAAATACGGCAGATTGGCACTTTGGTAGAACTTATTCATTTTTAAGTTGCAATTTACGGAAACTCAAGTCAACAACAATTTACATAAATTCTTAATTTTTAATTATAATTAAATGCAAGTCAGCAACATAGCCATTATAATGTCTTTTCACCATAGGTCACTTAATAAAAGACTATCTCCCCTTCTATTGCTATATTATATTATCTCTATTCATTAGGTAACAATCAATAGCTATATACCACACCACTATTCCATCATTAGTTCTATTACCCTGATTACTTTTTTTCGATTATTTTCAGACATAATAGACCAAAGGCTATTTAAGTGTTCAGTTTCTACCATATGTTTTTCACTGTATTTGTCAACTGAAAAATCTAGCAAGAATGGAACTAAGCAATCCCCATATACCAACTAAGTTCCGCGTTTTGGTACAATTGTGAAGAATCACATTTAGAGCAACTGAAATATTTCATCAGTTGTTCTTTTTGTGTGCTCTAAATATGACACTTAAGGATTCAAGTAAAAATCATATTGCTTTAATACTTCTAATGGAAACAAAACTAATTTATATAATATGCGTTTGTTGTCATGCTGACATGAAAGAAAGGACAAATGATAAATGAAAAAACTAACAGCAGCATTGGTAAGAAGATGTATATGAATATATCACAAATTAAGGATTAATATAAGCTAGTTATATCTACATCCCAGTATACTATAAAAGCGAGACCACTTACATGAATCCAGTAGGTGGTCACGCTTTTTACACTTCCAGTAAATAGATATGTAATTTTATCAGAAAGAACATTTTTCAAGATAGTAAATGCTTTTTTCCTGTACAATGGCAAGAAGCTCATGCCGTGTTTATGTTTGTAATGTGGTGAAATTGATGTATTTTCTACTAGGTTTTTTAATATCATATCAGGATGCTTTTTCCTTTCGTTTTAAATAGCTAGCATTTTTACAACGAGCAATTAAATATATAATACTACCTATCTATTAATAACTCTTGTAATATGTATACCCTATCCCTAGTAAGCTCTGCACCCTTTAGGCATTCTATCATTGGACGCATACTTCCACCTTCATATTCAAAACCCGCTTTTTCAGTTTCATTTTCCTTCATAGTAATCCATTCCTTTTGCTCTCCAGTTAATCTATCCATTTCATCCTTATCTAGACTCTCTTTTAAATATCCCCATACCTTATTGATTTCGTCATCCCATAAGATAAAGATATCCTTTGCTAAGGAATTCATTTCTGATTGATTTAATTCTTCATTTATAAGTCGATTATTCATTTCATCATATTGTATTTCAATTTCAGCAAGCTCTGCTGTAATATCTACATCTGAGTTATCACTCCCTATTTCATCAATCACATGACCAGAAAAGCCCTCTTCTGTTTCTACATTATACAGTCCATAAAATGATAAATGCTCATCCGTCACTTCATTTAAATCCATGTAGCTTACCCAGCTTCTATAGCTTTCAGGTAATTCTTTTATTGGAGCTTGAGGTGTGTAGATATAAATTTCTTTTGCACCATCTAACCCATAGGGTTCACTATAGATGTATCTGATTCCATCAATTATTTCTTCCCTTCCTACTTCCTGCTCAAGCTTGATGCTTTCAATTGACATGGAGTAAGTATAATCATTTACTTTCTTAGGTCTAGTAAATTTACCTTCAAAGACTGAAGAATACATAGTTCCGTTTGGATAGCCTTTACCAGTATCGCCTATATCAGAATCAAAATAGCTTCCTCTGAACGTTCCATCCTTATTAATATTTAATGATGTTTGCCAGGCACCACCTCCACTGAGAAAATCAAATCTATACCTTGATAATTCAGAAAATAGGAACGTTGATTCTTCGCCACTATTGTCTACAGGGCCTGGAGTTATCTCTTCGTCATTTGCATTTATTGGGGTTATTTCAT
>JAAYRE010000051.1 GCA_012518935.1 Clostridiales bacterium | reverse complement strand
GATAACTTCATCTGGGGGATGTATTGTTGCTATGTGGCTAAATGAATAGCAGAAAATATAAGCTAAAGATTTAAGTGTTTTGTATATATATTTTCAATAGTCTGTTACAAACAAGGTTATATAACAAAGTAAAATTTTGCTTTATTAAGCATTCTTTATGGTAACATGGTACTAACTTGGGTGTAAATGGTTGACCAATATGTTATTTTATGGTAAAGCATTAACATGATATTACATATACTAACAAATATTGATATGAAGTATATCTAAGATCATAATTACAAGTTTAATATCCAAATGATAGGATGTGTTAAGATGAAAGGCAAAAAAATTATATTCATATTAACTTGTGTAGTTGCTTTTTCAATGATGATTAGTCCTGTATTAGCTGATCATTGGTACGAAGAAGGAGGTAGTTATTGCAACAACACATATTACACAATGTCACATTCTTCATTTGCAGATGAAAACATCTCAATAACGTGTACAGAAGATCATTCGGTTTGCCCTATCTTTTATGAGAGACATTAATGTATGCATTAGGGGTTGCAACTTTCATCTTAAAAAGTGTAAGTTGTAATCCCATTTTTAATGTTGATTATGACAATTTTATTATGATTATATAGAAAGAAACAAATATTCACTATATCTATAAATATTTAATAATTCATAATACACGACAAGATTAAGGAGGGGGGTTACGTGTATAAAAACATATTTATTATTATACTGATTTCACTTATATCATTAACGGGATGTAATAAAACAGACAATGATATTATAGAAATTGATTCATACGAAAGAATTAACTTTTCAAATCCTGTTAATAATCCTTTTGTTTTTACAGTTTCTAAGTCTGGTGATATATTTTTACTTGAAATAAACGGTAACCTAAAACATTTTTCTATAGAAGGAAACTTAATAAAAGAATATGCCGATAGCCGTGACTTTACAGCACTATGCTGTGATAACAATGAACTATATGTTTATGATGCTGTAAAATCTCAGATAGTCTGCTTGAATATCGAGAATGGGGAAAGAAAAACAATTACAGAGAGCTTAAAAGTTTATGAAATGCAGAAACTTATCAAGATAGATAATGATTTATATGCATTAGGAATTTCAAATATAAATGATAATGTTGTAACAGATAAACATGATTTGGTTAATTTTGATTTAAAACTTTATAAGATTAATATAAAAACCGGTAAATATGAAATACTTGAAGAAGATAATATTATGTCAATTTATGCTACCACAGATGGCGGGATGTATTATTATGGATACAGAGACGGGGAGTATGGGATATATTCCTATAACACAAAGAATGGTAAAAGCACAAAGGTATATGATATGATCGAGACAGATATTGTTAATGCATTTGTATATGAGAATGATTGTCTTGTATACTTTGACATGCAAAATTCAAGTATAAAAGCACTTCGTCTATCTGATGGTAAAGAAGATATAGTAGAAGAAAATATTGTTATAGCCTATGGTAGTAATATGTCATTTGTAAAGGGCAATGTAGTTTACTGTGGTTTACGTACGTACGGTAGTCCCAATAATATATCATCTATTTATATAGAAGACCTATTTACTGATAAGCAGACAACAGAGAGTCAACAAGTAACTACTAAGCCTGAAGTTCAGAACAAGGGTACAATAACTGTATACTCAATTCTGAATCGAAATTACATTAATACAGATATTATTAAAGAAAAATATGGAATTAGAACAAAGTTAATTGAACAGACAGTATATGATGAGGTATTAATAACAGAAATAATGGCAGGAAATTCGGATATAGATGTATATATTACTTATTATGGTGGGCCAGTATCAATGGGTGTTAGAGATAAGAATATCTTTGTTCCTCTTAACGACTCTGAGCCTATTAAGAAATATAAGGACAAATGCTTTGATTATATAGCCGATACAATGCTAACACCTTCTGGGGATATATGGATGCTCCCTATATCACTTAATTGTTCTGCTATATGGTACATTCCAGAGAACATTGAAAAGCATTCCATAGATCTTGAGGAATTCCAGACATTAGACAGCTTTTTAAGCTTATCAGAGAGGATGAAAAAAGCTGGTCCTTTACCAGCATATGTTGAGCCTTCTGGAGGTTTTGCATTTACTTGCCTCAAACAATATGATTTATTCTATAATGATTATAGTAATAAGAAAGTAAACTATGAGACTCCTTTGTATAAAGAGCTATTTGATAAGCTATGGAGTGGATGGGTATATTATTCACAGGAATCCTGTCACCCACTATTTCGTGACAGCATGGAAGATTATAAGGGTGAGATGATATGGGAATCCCTACCATACGACAAATCAAAGCTCATATATAAATGGTCCTATATAGGTAATCATATTAAAACGAGGAATGTTACCTTTGAGGGCTGGCGAGCTTTACCTACACCACGTATATCATCAGATGTCACGAATAATGTGTTATCAATGAGATGTGCATTTATCAATCCATATAGCGAGAATAAAGAACTGGCTCTTGAATATCTAGAAGCAATAGCAGATGTGTCACATGATTATATGACTTCATCGGCCGTATTTCTATTCGAGGATAAGTTGATGTATAAAGATCATTATGATATTACTCAGCCTGGCTTTGAAGATGTATATAATATTTATCAGAACGGAGTGTTGGATGATTATCAATACGTGCTTAACAACACTATTGTAGACGACTACCAGAATGGCCGCCTTACACTTGATGAGGCTGTGGCAGCTATCCAAAGAGAAGCGGAGATGTGGCTAAATGAATAGCAGAAAATATAAGCTAAAGATTTTTTCATTATGTATACCAGGTTTGGCAGGTTTTATATTGTTCTTCCTGTGGCCATTTGGAAAAAGCCTATGGTACTCCATCATAGATGATGTATATAATAAGAATTTTGTTTGGT
>JAAYRE010000050.1 GCA_012518935.1 Clostridiales bacterium | reverse complement strand
TACCTTGTAAACCAGCAACAAAGGCAAGGAAACCGGCACCCAAACTCATCCATAGGGTTACAATGATTACCACTCCCATCATGTATGTGGGATCTGTCAGCCACAATGTAGGAGCATTTTTAATTCCCAACTCCATTAAAAAGGCATTCAGATAACCATAAGCATCACCGGAGAAAATAATACCCCATATCAAGAATGCTTGACCTGTAATTGTAGGTGCATAGAAGATAACAATAGCAATTGCTCTTAAAAATACAGGTAGCTCATTTATAAACCATGCAATTAAAAAGGCTGCTAAATAACCAATCGGTCCCGTAATAAGGGCAAGTATTAAAGTATTTTTCACTGCAATAAGAAATACGTCATCTGCTAATATTAAGTTAATATAATTCTGTAAACCAATAAATGTTGGTGGTTCAAGAATATTATAATTGGTAAATCCTAAAACAATGGATATTATTACTGGAAAAATGTAAAACACAGTAAACAATAGTGCAAATGGGAGTAGGAAAAGATAATATTGCTTACTCCTTTTTGCCTTTATCCACGCAATTGACATCGATTTCTTTTTTACACCAATATATTTCTTTAAATAACTCAATGTCTCATCCTCCTTATTTTACATCCAAGCCAAACTCTAGACGTTTTCTAATTATCTCTTGGTCTATAGTTGTGCTGTAATCAAGTAATGTCTCTCGTGGATCTTCATTTTCATTCATAACCTTACGAACTGCATTTGTTAAATGTCTAGATGTAAAATATCCACCAGCAATTTCACGGAAGCCTTTAGCCCATGATCTTTGTTCTTCTAGAACTTCAATCTGCTTACTGGTCCAAGCTAATCTCTCAAAGGCTTCTATATTAGCTGTAGCATATCGTGCTGATGCACCCATGACACTTTCAAGCTCATTACCGAAACGTACCTGTGTATCGGCGCTAACCCACCATTTCATAAATTCCCAGGCATTAGCTTTTATCGTTTCGTCTGTCTGTTTAAGCATCATAGTACCACCACCCCAAGTATGGATAGAACGGTCAAGGGTTCCATCTTCTTTAAGAGTTCCAGGAACCAATGTAAAGTCCCATAACCCTCTAATCTCGGGAGCAAATACTACAAGTGTATTGTAAGTATTGTAATCAGCTAAACCAAGTGGCATTTCACCTGACCTGAATAAATTGGCAAAATCATAGGTTTTAGGTAATTTGTAATGTGTAAAAAACTTAGTATATGTTTCAAAAGCTCTAATTCCAGCCTCGCTATCTATCTCTGTAGCTGTTCCAGCTTCATTATATACAGTTCCACCATTCTGATATAGAAGACCAAACAAACCTGTTAGGTCCGGATTAGAAGCATTGTTTAACACACGCTCCGTAGAGGGAATGGCCACTGACATGTTGTTCTGCTGTATTATAGGAAGTATGGCTATCATATCTTCCCAGGTCTGAGGTGGCTCGATTTCAAGTTCCTTTAAGATGTCAGTTCTATAAAACATTACGTTATAATTCTGTGTCTCAGGTAAACCATAGAGAGCACCATCTAATTGATAAGGAGTGTACGCACTTTCATCGAAATACCCTAGAATTTCTTTATAATCATCAAACTGTGTTAAATCTTCAACAGCTCCACGTAAAGCATAGTTCACGGGTTCTCCTTGGGCAATTGATAGAACAACATCAGGACCCTCTCCTGATACTACCGCATTCATTAATATAGAACCATCTATGAGTTTCATATTTACCTTAATGCCTGTATTAGGGGTGAAGTCATCATCAATCATTGCTTTCATAATTGTAGATTGGTCACGACCTGTTAGCATCCAGACTTCAATAGCCTCGTCCTCATCATAAACGTCACCCACTGCATCATAATCAACAGTAAAAGATGCTATAAAGGATTTTACTTCATGACCCAATTGGCCAAGTGTAGTTTCTTTAACTGCATCAGGTTTTGCATCTGTGCCAGTTATAGTGATGTAGTCAATATCCAGCGGAGCCTCAGTTAGAGTTAATATAGAGGTTCCCATTGAGCTTATGTTAGCTTTAAACCTAGTAAATTCTCTGGAAATCTTGTCTGGATCATCAACGAACTTCTCTATTTGGTCTGCTAACGATAGTATTGCTGAAACCTGACTTGCTTTTTGTCCTGAATAAGCAACAATATCATCAACCAGCTTATATAACCTTTTATACTCTAATTCCATTGCATCGATAATGTCCGGATATTGTGCTGCTATTCTATAGTCTCTATACTGATCTGGATTGGTTCCTGTAAGAATAAGAACCTTTCTATATATGTAGTTCAACCTTCCTACCGAGTCCTGCATGTTATTAAGAATAGCACCTAAATCTCCTAAAGTAACCTCAAGCCGTATAGTATGTTTACCTTCTGTCAAATAGAACTCATAAGGAGTGCCATTTTCATCTGAGAGGGTAATTGAATCCCATTTGCTATTATACTTGAAGGCTACAGCATCAAGCTCAGCGAAAGGAATTTCACCATCAATATATACGGAACGGTTAGAAACAAAACCTCTATTATAATTTTGTCTGGCTTTAACAGTTATGTTATAGTAACCATCCTCAGGAACTTCAAATTCCCACTCTATCCATTGTCCTGGTACTCTCCATGAGTTTCCACCTATCATATTTAAAACTGTGTGGTATACATCATTGGGCACGGTACTAGGTGATGAGCGATCATACAAGGGATATAAGGACGGTGATGAACGAAATGTTGAATGTTCACCTTGAATCACTTGTTTGTAAGTTGTAGCTTCTGCCGAAGCAGAAACTGTAGGTAAGCCTTGACGATATTGACTGTAGCTAGGCTTTTCTTTTATTGCAATCAATGTTAAGGACTTAATTGCTGTAGGCTCGTTAACCGCCTTAAGTCCAATGGTGTTTTGGCCCTTTTCAAAATAAAATGTATAGGGCTCTACAAAATAACCCAAATCATCCTTAAAATATGCACTAGTCCACACTGGAACATCAATCTGAGTTGGCCTAATTTCATTACCTTGATTGTCGATAATAGGGTCACCATCATCAGTCCAGTGCCTTGTAAATGTCAGAGCATCAGCTCCGGAAAATGGTGTCTTGCCATTGATAGTTAATGCTTTCTCAATGTCAACACCACGAGATTCCACAGTATAGTATTCCATGTATATCTGATACAAGCCCGCCTCAGGAACATCTACCTGCCACTCGACATATGAATCCTGATCAGTGAAAAGAACGTCTTTTTCACCTTCATATTCTGGGAAAACTTCCACTCCCTCTCCCACTGTGTAATCTGTTATATTAACAGAAACATCATTACCGGGATAAGCTGACCCAGCGTGGTCATTTAAGTAGTCCTTATAAGTATATGTACCTATGTTAACCACTTCATTTTCATTGGTATCTAGATTCTCTGCATCAGCATATTTGGTAGCGTAATTGTCAACGTCACCTCTAGGTATTACGAAATACACAACTATTAATGCAAGAATTACTAATAATACTATAGCTGTTTTTGTCTTACTTTTCATATTAACCTCTCCCATTATTGAATGTGTTTAATACAAGCAACTTAAGCATTTCATCAATAAACACTTCAAATGATTGTTCATTTTTACCAAAAAAATAATGATGCCCAGCAACATACTTGTATATTATAATAGATTCCCCTGAAATAATCATCTCGTACATTGCTAAAGGTTGCTCAAATATTGCTATTGTTGTAATTATTTCATGGTAATTTCAAGTAAATTAATAAATATCCCCAAGAGTGCATATAAAAAACACAATTCTCATATTGATTTATTATTGATTATCAACATTTTAATATGGTAATCTTTGTGTTTTTTATAACCTTTTTTATTAGTCTTAGAGGAATATAGCACGTTTTAGTTAATTTGTCTATCTAATTAAGGGTTATTAGATGTCAAATCTCGTCGTTCTGCTATTATAACAATAATTAAGCACCTATACCTTCCATTGAACTGGATAGTTTTATACAATTTCAACAAAATTTCTTTGGTAATATCTAAATTATTATATAATAATAACTTATGGATACTTTATTGTCAACTTAAACAACGAAAGTTAACATAAGCTTAATATTATTTGATATTTTTGTTAAACTGCCAAGAATTAATATGATAATCACTTCCAACAAACTCAAAATAAATATCATGTACACCATTAATATGGTTAACTGGAACAGTTACATTAACGTAATTAGTAAAGCTTCCTGTGTCCTTAACTTCAATATAGGTTATTACCTGTCCATCTAGGGTATCACTGCATACCCTGATTGCCCCACTTCCACCTTGGCTAGAATAACTAATAGTTAATGTGTCAGGACCCACATCTCCAAAATCAACTCCACTTACTTGTATCCAGTCACCACTTTCAATTTCTCCCACAGATACTATCAAGGGATCTCTAAAAGTCTTTTTCTCTTCCTCAACCATCTTAATACCAGCATTATTTGCCATGGTTGTAGCCATTATTTCTTCATAGGGATTAAGTGGTTTTAACTGTGCGACACCAAGCCTATCAGCTTTAATCATATCAATACTGCCATCATCATTAATAGTTACTTCATTAACATTTGTACTTCTATATCCACCCTTAATTCCCATAGCATCCTGCAGAATGGAAGTATGATAGAAGATATACCACTTATCATTAAACTGAACTATACTATGATGATTGTTACCACCTGTACCAAAATAATGGTGGGGGTTCTTAAGGATGGAGCCTTGATACTGCCAAGGACCCATAGGATTATCACTGGTCATATAAATAATTTCTCCGCCATTGGGGACATGAGGTCCTTTTGCACCTGCCCTGCTTCTGAAGTTCGAACAATAGGTATAATAGTAAGTATCACCGATCTTATTAATTCCTGAATTCTCAAACATAAAGGGAGCATCAATAACAACTGCCTCACCAACAACACTAACCATATCATCTCCCAGTTGAATTACTCTGGCAGTTTTAGGTGATTCACTTTCTTCCTCAGGTACTCCTCCACCAAAATACAAATAAGCTGTTCCGTCATCATCTACTAATACAGCCGGATCAAATAACCATACTACATCTCTGCAATTAGGGGTGTCATGAGTTATTAAGGCTTCTCCCAAATCTTTAAAAGGTCCTGTGGGACTATCAGCAGTTAAGACCCCTATTCCCCCTGCTCCATTGGAAAAATATAAAAAGAATTTATCTTCTCCGTCTATTTCTTTCCAGGCAGCTGTAGGAGCCCAGGATCTTTTTGCCCAGAAACTTACACCTTTAATACCTCCGATATGGATATAGCCGTGGTCAGTCCAATTAACCATATCAGCTGATGAGATACATCTCAACTTATTAATATTGCTATAATCATTATCCTTTACCTTACCTTGGCTGTCATACATAACCTCATCCTGTGTCATGTATACATATACCTTGTCCTTATAAACCATACCATACGGATCTGCACCAAACCCTTGTGTTATTAAGGGATTGCCATTACCAATGGGTTTATAAGACTTATTAAGTTCAAGCCCTTCAAACAAATCCGACAAATCATCTCGAAAAACCGATTCTATTATATGGTTTGCTCCATCATCTTGAGGGTTTGTACCATTATCACTATCAACTTCAGCATTTTCATCATTATTTTCATCATTATTTTCTACAAATGCATCTTTATCATTGGCATCCTCTACCAGATTACTAACATCCCCTACATTATCTTTACTGGAGCATCCTGTAATTAATAACATAAAAAAGATTATTATAGGTATAATATTATTTTTTCTCATAGCACTTCCCCCATATCTTGATATCAAATAACACAATATTAGCTTCATATAGTTATAACTATATCATGTAACATTTTATAATTAAAGAGATATCCTATAAGAAACAATAAAAAAGAGAAGGTTATATACATAACCTCCCCTTTTATTATTAAATACTATTTATTAGCATCATCTATTAATGCTTCCCATTTTGCAACTAGTTCTTCTCTTCTTTCAGCAGGTGTACTTCCTAATGCATACACATCCCATATAAAGTCAGCACCTGTGTCTGTACCATATACGAAAGGTTGGAATTCACTTACAACTACTGTTTCTGGTTCATACATTAATGCTAATGTCTCATCAACAGCTCTTTCATCACGGAAATTAGGGTAATAACCTTCCTTCCAAGCATCAGTTTCATCTTCATAGCCTGGTGTAGGATTTGTCCATAGGTTATAAGCAAATGCTATTTTTTCTGCAGTTTCTGCATCAAAGGTTGAAGGCATTACTACAATATTGTCATTAAAGTATACATGATATGGATCTTCAGCCTTAACCTTAGGTACAAGTACAAAGCCCCAGTCATCAGTCATGTCTGCCCATGTACCAACCTTGTATTGCTCAGCAAATTGCATTGCAACTTTAGCATCATGGAATGCTGGTATAAACCAATCCCAATTAGCATCGGGAGGTGCTGGCATCTCATAACCATCTTCTATATAGCCAACCGCACGTTGTAAAGCCTCAAGGAATTGAGGTTCAGCTGTTGCATTATAGAACTTACCTGCATCATCTCTACCAATATATCTTGCTTCATAACTTGTCATTGCAGCAGCAAAGAAATCAACAGAGAAGCTTACCATAGCATATGTATCTGTTGTTCCGTCATTATTGGTATCTCTTGTTAATGTTTGGCATAGTTTTTCGAATTCATCCCATGTCCAATTTCCATTTGCCTGAAGGTCATAAGGAAGGTCTGGTTCAAGACCAGCTTCTTCAAATAATCTCTTATTCCAGAACAGTCCGATTTTGGGCTCTGATTTACCGGTTGACATTCCATAAATAGATTCACCATATTTCATTAGGTTGATTGTATTTTGATTCCATTTACTCTCGGTAAAATCAAAACTCTCTAATGTAGCCAAATCATAAAGTAATCCATTTGCAAGAGGCTGAGCAGTCCAAGCCTGTCCTAAAAGGAATATATCTGCAGCTGGATCATTAGCCATAACAGAAGTTGTAAATAGTTCCTGCATTCCACCCCAGTCAGTAACTGCAACCTGCTTTAAGGTAAAATTGTATTTTTCCTGAATTGAATTGCGGTAAGCAAGAGTATCCTCTTCCTGCTGATTTCTGGGTTCAAAAGGTTCGTCTGCTGTCCACCAGTCACCAACTATAACATCTATGCCTCCCAGGTCAACTACTGGCTCCTCAGTGGGAGTTGCATCTGGTGTATCAGAAGCATCATTATTATCTTCATTAGGTGTCTCTGTAACATCATTGTTAGGATCTTCGGTTTTATCTGAACAAGCTGCTAACATAAATACAGTTAAAACCATGATTACCATTAATGGTAATAATTTTTTGAAATTCTTTTTCAATTCTTTTCCTCCTTTTCTTTAATAAATTAAAATAACACGACATAAAACAATAAAATGTGTAATTAAGTAAAGTTATCTTTACTATAACTACAATATTAACCTAACATTATAAATTATATTGGCTTGACTACTTTCCTTCAATAGTGTAAAATTGCATTAAATTGACTTATAGTTCGTTATGCCCAAAGTTTGGAAGGAGAATCACATGTATCTACATTTTATAGCTTTAGATAATTATCAAGAAAGAGATTTTGTTATGGAACGTACTAATGGTATGGTAGGTTTTTTGTTTTTATACTTTGAATCCCCCTGTAACCTGCTGATTAACGGCGATAATTATAGTATAAGTAAGCCATCTGCTGTACTCATTAACACTAACACTCCATTTAAGTATTTTCCCACAGGTGCAGAATATGTAGATAATTACCTGCATTTTGAGGTTGAAGATAGTATCAGCTTTATAGAGGAATTGACCTTTCCTTGTAATTTTCCATTTCAAATATCAAATGATAAATCAATTAATAGATTATTAGAGCATATTCTTGAAGAGGATAATCCGGAAAACAAGTATTCTAGAAAGACTATAGAGCTTCTAATCAGGTTATTAATGATCAAAGTAGGTGAAGAATGGGAATCACTGCAACAAAAGCATGAAACACTACCCCATTACGAAGAACTTTTGAATATTAGAAATCAAATTACAAGTTCTCCCTACAAAAACTGGAAGGTAGATGAATTGGCAGAACAAGCCCATCTTTCTTATGCATATTTTCAGGTATTGTATAAGAAGGCTTTTGGCATCTCCTGTATCAATGATGTTATTAACACTAAGGTTGCTCATGCCAAAGAGCTTCTTATTTCAACTAATTTACCTGTTAATCAAATTGCAATAGAATTAGGCTATAATGATGTATATCATTTTATTAGACAGTTTAAAAAGAATACCGGATTGACTCCTGGTGCTTTTCGAAAAAAAAATACATATTAATCTTGCTGGGCACTCTAAAACAAGAGCTACAGAAAGTCATTTTCCTTCTGTAGCTCTTTTATGATATGGTCACTAAGAATATTATAGGGGTGAAAATCAATTGTTAACTATCTAATATAAGACTTTTTAATAATTACTTAAAACTCAACTCTCTTTTCTTTAATATATTTAATGTCACTAATCCAAATAAAGTAAATGCTAATGCTGATACATATATAAATGCCATGGATGAAACACCTGTCTTCGGTGCATCTGTATTAGCAACTGTAGTTGAATCTGTATTTACATCTGTATTTGCATCTGTATCAGGCTCTGCATTAGAATCTGTTGCACCATCATCTGAGCCTACAGGTATAACAGATATATCATCCACATAAAAATCCATTAAATCATTTTCAGGATCTTGCTCCGGTGTCCAAGAAGTCTCAACGAAGACAAAAGAATTTGACGCATCAAACTTCTCCCCTGGTTCAGGACATGTGAATTCCCCTTCAACAAGACCCCATTCGCCCTTTGTAATAGTACCAGTAGCCATAATTGAGATATATGTCCAATCGGGACCATTTTGCACAGATACATTGAAATCCCTTACATCAGGTCCAGTAGTATACTTTACTTTTGCAGATACCTTGTATGTCACTCCAGGCTCAATCTCACCAGTAATAGATTGGCTAGGACCCGCACCAGTAGAGTCTCTGTTAGTAGCAAGTAAGCTGTAGTTACCACTAGCTGACTCAGCATCTGTTACTGTAATAGTAGCAAAGTTATTCCAGCTCCATGTACCTAAACCTTCTTCTGCTCCACCATTGTCGATAAGTTCAGCACTTGCATAGGCTAATGTTGGATTAGCAGCTGTAACTACTAATGCTAAAGCTAATACAAATGCTAATTTTCTTGATAATGCAATTATCTTTTTCATCTTCTCTTTACCTCCATTTTAAGTTTGTGGTGCATCTTGATTTTCTTATCCCCCTAAATAATAAAAGTTTTTATTAAAATACATAGTAATCTAAATATATATATTGTATAGGCTTATCTAGCAACATTCAATGATGTTAAATTGCATTAAATTGGCATATTATCGTTTAAACCATAATAATGAAGCTTATCCAATGTATGTTAATTATAGCATAAAACAAGATCAGAAGGCAAAAAAATCATTACTCAATAGATCAATTGACCTTTTATTGGAATATATCATTCTATATATCAAACAATAAGTCAATTACTTCCTTTATTAACTATATTGTAGAAGAAGACAATACTATTTATTAGACAATATAAGAAAAACAAATACATATTAATTTTTCTTACTCCCGTAAAATTTAGCTAGGTATTACCAGTTTGGTTTTTACTTGCTTTAACTTAGGATTCACATCCATTTCTTCTGTCATAGCAAGAACAGGATAACCATATATATCAAAGTGTACACGGCGAAGGCCGGAGCTTCTTGGCCCTTCAACACCAGGTCTTGCATGGTAAGCATTCCATACATCTCCATTGTCGTCTATCACATAGGAATTGTGACCTGGTCCATATTCTCCTTCTACACTTCTGCTAGTTAATATGGGATAATTACACTTTGTCCAACTATCTACATTTAGCAGGTCTGCACAGGATTTTGCCTCCAGATAGCTTACTACATAGGTGGCGTCAACTGCAGCACTGGAAAATGTTAAAAATATCTTATCCTCTGTCATAAGTGCAAATGGTCCTTCATCTACAAAAGTATGATTATTTGCCCATCCATAATCTGGCTTAGATAAAAGCACGGGATCAGTGGTAAGTTTCCAAGGCTCCTTAGGATCTATCTTGGCTATATATAACCATGCTCCTATATCAACAGGTAGAAATTGTCTCTCAGACCAGGAAACATAATATTCATCATTCCATTTAAAACAAGTCATATCAAGAGATATTGTCTTTCCTGCTTCACACAGATAAGTCCCGTCCTTCTTTACTACCCTCATAGGTCTTGACCAATCGTCTTTGCAAGTAGGTTTACCCCCTTCTTTCAGCTTCATAACATGACATTCTTCATGGAAAAACTCACCAGGAGTTGCCGCATGGAAGATATACAAGTCATCATCAATCACGTGAAGCTCAGGTGCCCACAGTAAATTTCCTATATCATCATAGGTAACAGAATCTAAAATCAATTCTTCCTTTGCTGTTAATAATTCTGGTATGGAGTCTGCCTCGCGAATATACAAGGTGTGATTACTGTCTGCATCATTGGTGGCAATAAAATAGTACTTATTTTTCCACTTAGCTATACATGGATCTGCTCTATTGGTTGCAAAGGGAAATTCATAATGGTCTTGGTGTATAGTTCCCCTAATATCATATTCACCCGGTTGATTCCACTTCACATCCTTTACATTCCAATCTATGGATTTGTAGGCTGTTGAACCATCACTATAAATCGCCTTTGCCCTAGTGTTTTTTAATACTTCCAAAGATGAAGCTATAATCTGGTTGGGAACTTCAATGGATACATTATATGGTGTTGTTAATCTAAGGCAAAGCTGCTCTCCGATTTGCTTACTTACCCTAATGATATTGCCTGGTACAATTCCTTCTATCTTTAAATCTTCAGGAGGACTTGCCATCATAATAGCTTCAATACTTTCCGCCTTGGTTTTACATTCCAAATCATATAAATCCTTAATATCATTGGAATACCACCTATTATCTTCACCACACCAAGCAAGTACATATGTATTTTTATCAGCATCATATTCACAGCTTACAGCTTTTATATAAGTATCATTATGTAAATCAATCAAACCTATTTCACTATATTGAATTAAATCCTCACTAGTGAAAAACAAGACTTTTCCTTTGCTTTCTTCATCATCTTCTCCGTATGCCTCACATCTTATGGCTACCACTCCAAAATTACCATCCTTTAATCTAAATAGATACGGATTTTTAAGACTTTTAGCATTCATAGTCTTATCTTCATTATCTGTAGCCTTAGCAAACAAAACACCGGAGTTATGATTTAAGGCTTTATATTCTTTGCCGGTGGGACTATAGGCCAGGTGCATGCTATAAGCTAATTTAGCTGAATAGATAATATCCTCTTTTGGTATTCTGGTATAACATAATATACTATAATCATTTTCCATAAGTAAATCCTCCACTTCCATCTTTTTATACCTTAATTTGTTATGTCTTAATTATTATACCTTAATTTGTTATGTCTTAATTATTATGCCTTAATTTGTTATGCCCTATCAAAGATTATATTATATTCACTTCCCTTATCTGTCTTAAAATAATACTCATCATTATTGTGAATAACATTATGGGTATGATTGTTACAAGTTACACTAATCTTTTGTTTTGATATGATTGTACAATCTCTTCCCTTGTTTGACTTTATCATAGCCCTTATAAGACTTCCATTACTCCATTCTAAGTCTACTGTAAATCCTCCCCTAGCCCGCAAGCCTTTAACTTTTCCCTTTTGCCAATTATTCGGTATGGCAGGAAGAAATTCAATTCCCCCATCATGGCTTTGCATTATCATTTCTACAATACCTGCGGTGGCTCCAAAATTTCCGTCAATCTGAAAGGGAGGATGAGAATCAAACATATTAATCTGTGTGGAACTTCGCAGTAATTCCAGCAGATTCTCATAGGCCTTTTCCCCTTCTGCCAACCTTGCCCACATATTTATAATCCAGGCCCTACTCCAACCAGTATGCCCTCCACCGTGAGATAGTCTTCTCTTAAGAGTATTCTTTGCTGCAACCACAAGCTCTGGTGTCTTACGAGGAGTGAATATATTAGCCGGATGTAGCCCAAAAAGATGGGATATATGTCTATGGCCAATTTCTACTTCTTCATAATCTTCTGCCCATTCCTGTATCTGACCATATTTTCCTATCTGAGGCTTAGGCAGTTTGTCTATTACTTCTTGCAGTTGATTAATATATTCTAGATCTTGGTCAAGTATCTTAGCAGATAAGATGCAAGCGTCAAATAGACTCTTAATGATTTGGCTATCCATCGAAGGCCCTATGCAGAGGCAACCCCTTTCACCATTATCCAATATATATGTATTTTCCGGAGAAACTGATGGGTTAGTCACAAGTCTTCCCTTATTATCTTCAATAAGAAAATCCAAGAAGAACTCAGCTGCCTCCCTCATAATTGGGTAAGCATTCTTAAGAAATTCTTCATCTAAGCCAAACTCATAGTGGTCCCATAGATGTAGACACAACCAAGCGGCTCCCATGGGCCAAAAACTTGCGGGTATCCATCTGTCCTGTGGTGCTGTATCTCCCCATATATCAGTATTATGATGAGCTACAAAGCCACGGCAGCCATACATTACCCTGGCAGTTCTTCTACCAGGCTCACGCATTCTTTCTATATGGTCAAAAAGCGGTAGATGACATTCTGAAAGATTACAGGTTTCAGCTGGCCAGTAATTCATCTCAGTATTGATATTAATGGTATACTTGCTATCCCATGGGGGAAGCATATCTTGATTCCAAATTCCTTGAAGATTTGCAGGCAAGTTTCCCGGTTGGCTACAAGATATCATTAGATAACGCCCAAAATTAAAATAAAGACTAATAAGCTCTAAATCCTCTGCCCCTGTCTGTAATCTTGTAAGCCTTTGGGCAGTATCTAGATTATGGAGCTTTTCAGAATCTTCATTGCCCCTAATATCTAGAGTTACTCTTTTATATAAGCTCGAATAATATGCAAGATGATTATCATATAGTTCTTGGTAATCCTTATCTGTCACATTATCTAGATATTTAATACAGGTTGCTTCATACTCATCCTGATGATAGAAGCTGCTTGCTGCTGATAGAATTAAAGTCACCGCATCTGCTTCTTTTACAATCAGATTTTCACCAATAGTACTAATAGAACCTCCTTCATTAATTGCTCTTACCATAGTGCAAAACTTGATACCACGTTCTGAACCGCAACTTACATACATAGCAATAGTATCCTTGTTAAATGTTTTTACATTATCAAGATATCTACCTCTGCCTAGATTGGCCATAAAGTTAATTGAACCTGCCTTGTCCGCAGATAATCGTATAACCATTACTTGATCCTTAGTAGAAGAAAAATACTGTCTTCTATAACTTACACCCTTAATATCAAAGGATACAGAAACAGTGGCATCCTCTAGGTTTAACTCACGCTTATAATTTTCAGCTTCTTTCCCGTCAAGGTTGAAGTTAAGATACAAATCCCCCATGGTTTGATATGGCCGCTGACTTTCAGGAACTCCTGATAAGGCCAGTAAAGCAAGACGCTCTGCCTCACCGATTTTTCCTTCTGTAAGTAACTGCCTAATCTTTGGCAAATTTTCCAAGGCATGAGGATTGTTTCTATTAATAGGTTCTCCATACCAGATACTGTCCTCATTTAATTGAATTTGCTCATTTTGAACTCTTCCGTATATCATTCCACCCAATCTACCGTTCCCTATAGGTAGTGCCTCATTCCAGTTGGCTGCAGGCTGCTTATACCATAATTTATGTAACTGATTGTTCTCTATTAGTTTTTTCATTATATTCTCTCCCATCTTCTTCAAGCAAATGACCTAATACAACTTGTCCAAACTAACATAAATTATTATAGACTAGTAATGACACATTATCAACTTATAAGCTTAACCTCTTGTCATTATCTTATAAGTATATACTTATAAGGCATAATACCAAATGTAACTGGACTAGTAATTGTAAAACACTTATAATTATTAATGTTAGTATGGGAGAACAAATATTAAAAGGAAAAGAGGCGAGCATGACAAAAGTGGTTACATATAAACTATCTATATTAATAAAACAGGCAGAAGAAATTGATCCAAGAGGTTATGATAATATGAATATCCTAGATGAACCAATAAATAATGCTAAGAAAACCTTAGAAAAAGAAAATCTAACCCAAGAAGAAGTTGACGCAGCCCTTATGGCATTAGAAGAGGCCATTGGCAAATTAAATGACGGAAGCGGTTTTGTAAATGTTAATCAGCTAACAAAGGACCCTGATCTTACAGATCCCTTTACCTTTTTTAATGGCAAAAAGGTAGAGACAAAGGAAGATTGGGTTAAGAGGGCAGATGAAATATCCAACTTATATCAATACTATATGTATGGTACCCTACCGGATTCTTCCGATGAAATAGTTAGCTACGATATTGACAAGAACAACCTTAATATCACTGTAGAAAAAGACCATAAGAAAGTGACATTTTCAGTACTATTTGCCCTACCGGACAAATCAAAGGTTCCTATGCCTGAAGGAGGTTATCCAGTTCTTATGGCCTACTTACGGCTGACCCAGACAGAATATGCTAATAACAATGGTTATGCTGTAATAACCTTGAATACTGAACAGATAGCCTCTGATAGCACCGATAGAAAGGGAGTATTTTACCAATTATATCCCTATGGTGACATATGGCAAGAACAAACTGGCGTATTGATGGCTTGGTCCTGGGGTATGAGCAAAATATTAGATGCCTTAGAAGCTGGAGCAGGAAAGGAATTAGGAATAAACCCTGAATATAATATAGTTACTGGTGTATCTAGATGGGGAAAAGCTGCTGCTGTGGCAGGTGCCTTTGATAAACGTATTAAGGTGACTGCACCTTCATGCTCAGGGGCAGGGGGAATGGCTGCTTTTAGATACAAGTCTGTGGGCAAAACCTACGATTATTCAAAGATTGGCATGACTAGCCCTTATACAATGGGTGCCAATGAACAATTAAGCAACTTACAGTCCTCATCAGAACAACACTGGTTCAACAACAATTTCTTAGATTTTAAGAGTCCTAACGCTTTGCCCTTTGACCAGCATCTACTTGCTGCTCTGTGTGCAGATGAGGATCGCTATTTATTTATAACATGTTCATATCTATATGAAGACTGGACCAATCCTCCTGCAATGTGGCTAACCTATCTTGCGACCAGGGAAGTATTCAAATTCTTAGATATTGAAGATCATATAGCAATTCATATCCACAAGGAAGGTCATATGGTTACAGATGAAGACATGGTATATCTACTTGATTACTGCGACTATCATTTCTACGGTAAAAAGAGCGAAAGTAATCTTGATGATTTAACCACTTCACTATTTGCTGAAGAAGCTAATTATGATCCCATATATGATAAATACATGAAATAGTTATTATTTCTGTGGCAAAAGCTATAATCTATATAAATTATAGCTTTTGCCACAGAAATTATTTAATTTTGCTCTCATAATTCTAACCATAATTTAACTTGACGATAATATCATTTAGTAATACACTTTAAATGTAAAAATAATATTAATGAGGAGGTTATAGATATGGGAATATTGACAAGATTTCGTGACATTATGTCAAGCAACATTAATGCACTTTTAGATAAAGCTGAGGACCCTGAGAAAATGATTGATCAGTGCTTACGTAACTTAAACTCTGACCTAGGTAAGGTTAAATCTGAGACAGCAGCCATTATGGCTGAGGAACAAAGGGCTAAGAGAGAACTTGACGAATGCAATGAAGAAATAGAGAAAATGCAAAGCTACGCCATCAAAGCCTTGGAGGCAAATAATGAAGATGATGCCCGTAAATTCCTAGAGCAGAAAGCTTCCCTGGCCTCAAGACAACCTGGCCTTGCAGAGGCTTATGACCTTGCTAAGAATAATGCATTGCATATGAGACAAATGCATGACAAGCTTGTAAGGGATATTAATGAGTTAGAAGCCAGAAAAGATATGATTAAGGGTAAGTTAGCAGTAGCAAAGACCCAGGAGAGGATTAATAAAATAGGCTCCTCTGTAGCCAGTGCTAATAATTCAATAGCTAGCTTTGAAAAGTATGAGGAGTTAGCTGACAAAGCTCTTGACAAAGCCAATGCCATGGCTGAGCTAAATCGCTCCTCATCAGAACAATCTATAAAAGAACTTACAGCGAAATATGCCTCAGATGTATCAGTTGATGATGAGCTGGCAGCATTAAAGGCTAGTTTAAATAAATAACTTCTTAAAATGTCCGCCAAATAAGAAACATGTTCTTTCCTGTTTGCGGGCATTTTATTAAGCTAATCTCGTATAATAAAGGGGAATGTATGAATGGTAACACAATATAAATGTTCCAATTGCGGTGCAGATATGGCCTTCGATACAGGCTCAGGAATGCTAAAGTGCGATAGTTGTGGACGTAGGGACAGCATCGAAAATATGGCAGGTAAGCCAAACCTTCCTCCTGATGCCCAGGTTACCTATGAAATGGATGAAGAGGATAAAAAAGCAGCCGAATCATCCTTTGATAATGATTTTGAAGATTCTTCTAATGAGGATGTGGTTGTAAATCATCCAACTTTTTCAGGACATGAAGCCAATGAATATAATTGTAGGAACTGCGGGGCTGTTTTAATTACTGTTCCCCAGACCACAGCTACTAAATGTAGCTTTTGCGGGGCAGGTGTAATTATTAGCGACCGCTTATCAGGTAGTTATGCTCCAGAATGCGTAATACCCTTTGCCATCAATAAGAAACAAGCTGAGGAAGCTTTTAAAAAATGGTGTAAATCTGGATTACTTACTCCATCAAACTTTAGGGTGGCTGACCGTATAAAAGATATAACAGGTATATATGTCCCCTTCTGGTTATATGACCTGAACGGCAAAGGCGAGGTCAGGGCTACATGTACCAGGGTTCGCACCTATTCAAGAGGCGATTGGATTTATACAGAAACAAAATACTACCATGTTTATCGTAAAGTTGATTTAAATTATCTTAGGATTCCCTGCGATGCATCAAAGAAAATGGATGATACCATGATGGATAAACTGGAACCATACTCCTATAATAATCTTAAAACATTCCAAATGCCCTACCTAGCAGGATATATAGCTGAAAAATACGATTATGATGATGGCCAACTGCTGCCAAGGGTAAAGCAAAGAGTAAGTGCTTATGTGGATTCCTTTATTAGATCCACAATAACTGGATATACAACCGTACATTATAATTGGAAAAACATAAATATCAGGAAGACTAACTCCGATTACGCCCTACTTCCTGTATGGATGGTTTGCTATGATTACAAGCAGGCTGAGCATACATTTGCTATGAACGGACAGACAGGTAAGATTGTAGGTAAGCCCCCCATTAGTTTAGGAAAGGTTGCAGCTTGGTTCTTTGGTATATCTGGGGGTAGTTTTGTACTTTTACGTATAATAACCTTATTAGGAGGTATATTATCATGATTAATAATAAAAAATCTGCCCCTATACTTCTTAGTCTGTTTATATTAAGCTTGATTTTATCCCTATCAATTCTTAATATTGTAGGTAAGACTACCACTGTATATGCCACTGTGGCCATGGATAAACAAACCATAAAACACTCTCAAAAATCTGACAGCTCAGAAGTAAAATATGTCTATGATAAAGCGGGATTATTGACTGATAATGAGATCTTGGACCTGGAGTCCTTATGTAGGAGTCGTGGTGAAAGTGCAGGAATTGAAATCTATATCCTTACCCACAATGATTCAAATTCCACCTACCCAGAAGAATATATTGAAAACTTCGAGGATCAGCTTCCTGCAGCAGATAGAGTATATTTTCTTTATGATGTATATCGTGGCGAAATATTTATGGAAGGATATGGCCTTGCAGAAACCTATATTCATTCCAAACGTATAGATAATATCTTTGATTATATGGTAGATGATATAAGAGCTGGACACTATTATATTGCTTTTGAAACATATATAAATATGTCTGCCGATTATATGTCCGATGATACCGAGTTAAATTATGATCACAACTATGATTACCAGTATACACCAGAAGGATTTGACCCCAATAACGAATACAGTTATGATGATTATGACTATGATAGGTATTATGATGATCAGTATTATAACTATAATATTGATAAGGATATTAGAGATTCTTTTGATAGAAATCGCAGCAATACTGGTAGAAATAGTTCATCTAGAAATAGCTCCATGGAAGATAATATACTTCTTAATGTTTGGTTTCAACTCTTTATCTCTCTCATTATCGGCGGAGTAGTTGTTAGTATTATGGCCTATAACTCCAGTGGTAGAATGACAGCGGGGTCTAGAGATTATCTAGATCGTAGTAAATCCGGTCTTATAGGAAGACGGGATCAATATATCAGGTCTACAGTAACTAGAGTTAGAAAGCCAACTCAAAATCATACCTCCAGCGGAAGTAGAGGTGGCAGTAGAGGAGGATTTAGTTCTGGTGGATTTAGAGGAGGAAGATCCAGTGGCGGAAGATCTCACAGTTCCGGTGGAAGAAAGTTATAATTAACTGTAGAGATGATTCTATGAATTAAGTAAATTATATTTATATCAAAATACATTTGAAAAATGTTTAAAATAATAATATTTGGGAGGAATATACCATGGGTTTATTTTCAAGACAATTTGCCAATGTGGTAGAATGGCAGGAATTTCGAGATGATATGCTCTTCTATAAATGGAGTAACAATGAGATTAAAAAGGGTAGCCGCCTTATAATCCGACCGGGGCAAGATGCCATCTTTATGTATAACGGAAGAATTGAAGGTATATTTAAAGATGAGGGAGATTATGATATAGAATCTCAAATTATTCCTTTCTTATCCACACTTAAAGGCTTTAAATTCGGCTTTAACAGTGGTATCCGTGCAGAGGTACTCTTCGTTAACACCAAGGAATTTACGGCAAAATGGGGAACACAAAATGCCATAAACATACCTACTCAGGCTCTTCCTGGGGGAATACCTATTAGAGCTAATGGAACATTTGGCTTTAAAGTCACTGACTATATTAAATTAATTGATAAAATAGCTGGGGTAAGGCAAAGCTACAATGTGGAAGACGTTCAGCTTCGTATAAGATCAATACTTGATCCCTTGCTGATGAAATGGATTACCAAAGAAGGAAAAGATATGTTTAATCTTCAAGCTAATTCCTTTGACATATCAAGGGGAATCAAAACTGACCTTGATATGGAGCTTTTTAATATTGGTCTGTCAGTTACCGGTTTTAATATTATGAGCTTTAGTTACCCTGAAGAAATACAGAAAATGATTAATAAGAATGCTTCTCACAGCATGATTGGAGATCTAAATCGTTATCAACAGGTGGAGATGACCGATGGTATTGCCTCTGGTAAAGTAAAGGGTGGAGGAACCGCTTCTGATATGGCTGGTATGATGATGGGAATGAATATAGCTAATCAGATGATGAAGAATATGGAGCAAGCTTCAGACAAACAATCTTCTCCAAATAGCAACAATACTTCAAAACCTAACTTCTGTCCAAATTGCGGTCAAAAGACTGGGGATACAAACTTCTGCCCTAATTGTGGTCAGAAGCTAGTATAAAAAGTTACTGAGCATTTCTAGAATTAATAGTTATAGAGATATATTTGAAATAATCTAATGAGGCATATGGGTTTAGTCTACCCATATGCCTCTGATATTATCTAAAAAAAGCCAACCTCACTTGGTTTAGTCCACTTTAAATACCTTATCATTCATAAGAAGGTCTAGCCTCTTTGATGCATCCTCACCACTATCTCCTTTAACCCCAAAATAAAATTTTATCTTTGGTTCTGTTCCTGAAGGTCTGATTGCACACCATGCATCATTTTCCATTTCATAATATAGGACATCAGACTTAGGAAGCCCGGTTGGTGTAATCTCTCCTGTCTTAGTATCTGTAATAGTATCTATCAGATAATCTCTACACTTAAGCACCTTATTTCCACCGGCAACTTTAGGAGGATTTTTACGATAGCCCTCCATAATCTGCTTAATCTTCTCTATTCCTTCAATTCCTTTTAAGGTAACTGAGGTGGTCAGCTCCTTATAATAACCATACTTGGTGAATATACGCTCCATTTGTTCATACAATGATATACCTTTAGACTTATAATATGCTGCAGCCTCACATAAGGTCATAACGGCTACAACTGCATCTTTGTCTCTCGAATGGGTTCCTACCAAGCAACCATAGCTTTCCTCATAGCCGAATACAAACTCATTGGAGCCTGTTTCCTCAAATTCTTTTATCTTTTCCCCTATATACTTAAAACCTGTTAAAACTTCTATAAGCTGGGCATTATAAGCCTTAGCTATCTGGTCAGTTAAATTACCAGATACTATGGTCTTAATAAGAGCACTGTTTTTCGGTAATGTACCCTTTTCCTCTAATTGTGAAAATACATATTCTGCAATAAGGGCTCCTGTCATATTACCATTAAATAATACGAATTCACCCTTCTTATCCCTTACCCGAACTCCTAAGCGATCAGCATCAGGATCTGTTGCAAGGATTATATCTCCACTAACCTTATTAGCCAGCTCTATGGCAAGACTATACACCTTAGGGTCTTCCGGATTAGGGTATCCTACAGTGGTAAATTCAGAATCCGGATACTCCTGCTCTTCAACTACATATACATTCTTAAAGCCAAGTTCCTTAAGAATCCTACGTACTGGTAGGTTACCAGAGCCGTTTAGGGGGGTATAAACTATATTTAGGCCCTTGCCCTCCTCACTGACAGGGTTAATAACCAGCCTTTTTAAATTCTCAATATATTTATCATCAATATCTTTTCCAATAATTTTAAATAAGCCTTTATCTTCCGCTTCTCTTCTATCCATGGTCTTTGCTAGGGAAAAATCCTTAATTGAATTCACTTCATGGATTATTTCCACATCCTTAGGAGATGTTATCTGTGCCCCATCTTCCCAGTACACCTTGTATCCATTATATTCTGCAGGGTTATGGCTGGCTGTGATAACTATACCTGCCATACAACCAAGCTCCCTTACTGCAAATGATAATTCAGGTGTTGGCCTTAAGGAATCAAATAAATAGGCTTTAATGTTATTAGCACACATACATAAGGCTGTCTCCATGGCAAATTCAGGAGACATCCTCCTAGAGTCATATGCTATTACAACCCCTCTATTTTCGCCTTTTTGCTTAATAATATAATTAGCCAAACCCTGGGTTGCCCTTCTTATGGTATAGATGTTCATACGATTGATACCAGCACCTAGTATACCCCTTAGACCTCCGGTACCAAATTCAAGATCCTTAAAGAATCTCTCTTTTATTTCCTTATTATTACCTTTAAGTGCTTCCAACTCCCTCTTGGTAGCCTCATCAAAATATGGATTTGATAACCATTCCTTATATATTTTTAAATATTCCATGGAATAACTCCTTATTATTTATTTATAAGTTTCTTAACAAGCTTGATAAGAGAGGAGCCAGAGACAAAATACCGTCCCTAGCTCCCCATAAAATCGGCATTTTTTGATTTAACTATTATAGTCCATCACTATAATCATCTTCATCTATGCCTTTTAAATTAAATTCATCCTCTGTCCAGTTACCATCATTATTGGCATTATCATCACTTAAGTTATTATCATAGGTTGGCTGAACGATTTGACCACTTCCTTCTGGGTAGTGCCCATCATTGCCAGTGTATTCTTGATATCCTTCATAACCTTGGCTATATTCCTGACTTTGATTGTTATAATTACCTTCTGGATAATCAAAGGTATCAAATTCATCTGAATATACACCATCACCATACATATCCTCAGACATCATGTATAGATCACGAATTTCTGTATCAATGGTTACATTGCGGTATCTCTTCATACCAGTACCTGCAGGAATCAGCTTACCTAAGATAACATTTTCTTTTAATCCAATAAGAGGATCTACTTTGCCCTTAATAGCAGCTTCAGTAAGCACCTTGGTAGTCTCTTGGAAGGATGCAGCAGATAAGAATGAATTGGTTGCTAAGGATGCCTTAGTAATACCTAATATTACTTGTTTTCCTTCAGCAGGCTCTTGACCTTCTTCAACCATCTTTTTATTTACTTCATCAAATTCCATTGCGTCAACTAAAGCACCTGGTAGGAAGTTGGTATCTCCGTTACTTTCAACACGAACTCGCTTTAGCATCTGTCGTACGATAACTTCAATATGCTTATCATTGATTTCAACACCCTGCAAACGGTATACTCTTTGAACTTCTTGTATCATATAATCCTGAACAGCACGAACGCCCTTAATATTAAGGATGTCATGGGGGTTTACACTACCTTCTGTCAGCTCATCACCGGCTTCAATCACATCACCTTCTGCTACCTTAATTCTTGAACCATAAGGTATAAGGTATGCTTTTGATTCCCCTGTTTCTTCATTTGTTACAACCACTTCCCGTTTCTTCTTGGTGTCCTTAAAAGCTACAGTGCCACCAAATTCTGCAATAATTGCAAGTCCCTTAGGTTTTCTGGCTTCAAATAATTCCTCAACACGGGGAAGACCCTGAGTAATATCGTCACCTGCCACACCACCAGTATGGAAAGTACGCATGGTAAGCTGTGTACCTGGCTCACCAATAGATTGGGCTGCAATTATACCTACTGCCTCACCTACCTGAACTGCCTCACCGGTTGCCATATTAGAGCCATAACATTTTGCACAGACTCCCAAATGGGATTTACATGTTAAAATAGTTCTTATTTTTACCTGATTTACACCAGTTGCCATAATCCTAGCAGCACGGTTAGGAGTAATCATATGATTTGCTTTTACAATAAGATTGCCGTCAGCATCATTAATAGTCTCGCAGGAATATCTTCCTGTAATTCTTTCCTCAAGGCCTTCAATAACTTCCTTACCATCAGTAAAATCTTTTACCCACATACCTTGAATTTCATCATCATGTTCGCAACAGTCAACTTCACGAATAATTAAGTCTTGTGCAACGTCTACAAGACGACGGGTAAGGTATCCTGAGTCAGCTGTTCTAAGAGCCGTATCTGAAAGTCCTTTTCTTGCTCCGTGAGCAGATATAAAGTATTCCAATACGTCTAAACCTTCACGTAAGTTGGATTTAATAGGAAGTTCAATAGTACGACCTGATGTATCAGACATAAGTCCACGCATACCTGCTAACTGCTTAATCTGCTTATCAGAGCCACGAGCACCGGAATCTGACATCATTTTAATATTATTGAAACTATCTAATCCCTCTAAAAGCTTATCTGTCAGTATGTTGTCTGCTTCTTTCCATGTATCTATTACAGCATTATATCTTTCGTCCTCAGTCATCTTACCACGACGATAATCTTTTAAAATACTTTCTATGGTTTCCTCAGCGTTAGAAATAATCTGTTTCTTTTCGTCAGGCACCTTCATGTCAGAAATAGATACTGTAAATGCAGCTTGTGTGGAATATTTAAAACCTAAAGCCTTAACTGAATCTAGTAACTCTGCTGTCTGAGTAGCACCATGGATATTAATGCATTTTTCTAGAATAGGCTTTAATTGCTTCTTACTTACCAAGAAGTTAATTTCTAACTCTAAGAAATTCTCTGGCTTACTTCTATCTACAAAGCCCAAATCCTGAGGTATAATTTCGTTGAATATGAATCTACCTAAAGTAGACGTAATTAACTTAGATTCTTCCACTCCTTCACTATTAATGCCTCTCATCATTACCTTTATGGGCTCATGGAGTGTAATAGTTTTATCCTCATATGCTAATATTGCTTCGCTAACACTCTTAAAGGAATGAATTATTCCTGTATCATTTTCCTTTTCAATAGTCAGATAATAGATACCTAAAACCATATCCTGAGAAGGTACGGTAACAGGTGCCCCATCTGACGGCTTTAACAAGTTGTTAGGTGAAAGCAGAAGAAATCTACACTCTGCTTGTGCTTCAACAGATAAGGGTACATGTACAGCCATCTGGTCGCCGTCGAAGTCAGCATTATATGCAGTACACACCAAAGGATGAAGCTTAATAGCTTTACCTTCTACAAGTACAGGTTCAAAAGCCTGAATACCAAGTCTATGAAGGGTTGGAGCACGGTTTAACATAACCGGATGTTCTCTAATAACATCCTCAAGTACATCCCATACTTCTGGTTGAAGTCTTTCCACCATTTTCTTTGCTGATTTTATATTATGTGCGGTACCTCTACTTACCAGCTCTTTCATAACAAAAGGCTTAAATAATTCAATGGCCATTTCCTTGGGTAAACCACACTGATAAAGCTTAAGTTCAGGTCCAACAACAATAACCGAACGACCGGAATAGTCTACTCGCTTACCGAGTAAATTCTGACGGAAACGTCCTTGCTTACCCTTTAACATATCTGATAAGGATTTTAATGGACGGTTACCAGGGCCGGTAACAGGCCTTCCTCTTCTTCCGTTATCTATTAATGCATCCACTGCCTCCTGTAACATTCTCTTCTCATTACGAACAATGATATCAGGAGCACCAAGTTCAAGCAGTCTCTTTAATCGGTTGTTACGGTTAATAATTCTACGGTATAAATCATTCATGTCTGATGTGGCAAATCTTCCACCATCCAACTGAACCATAGGACGAAGATCAGGAGGAATAACAGGAATAACAGATAGAATCATCCACTCAGGCTTATTGCCAGACTCACGGAAAGCTTCCATTACTTCCAGACGTTTTATAATTCTTGCACGTTTCTGGCCTGTGGAATCCTTTAATGCCTTCTTTAAATCGTGAGATTCCTTATCCAAATCTATGTTTCCTAATAATTCCTGAATGGCTTCAGCACCCATACCCAAGCGGAAACTATTAGTACCAAAATTCTCGATAGCTTCTAACTTTTCTTTTTCATTCAGAACCTGCTTATATTGAAGATCTGAAGTACCAGGATCTAGTACAATATAGGATGCAAAGTATAGTACCTTTTCTAATGTTCTAGGTGATAAATCCAGAATTAAACCCATACGGCTTGGTATTCCTTTAAAATACCATATATGGGATACCGGTGCTGCTAGTTCAATATGACCCATTCTTTCACGGCGTACACTTGCTTTAGTTACTTCAACACCACAGCGGTCACATACAACGCCCTTATATCTGATTTTCTTATACTTTCCACAATGACATTCCCAGTCCTTGCTGGGTCCAAAAATTCTTTCACAGAACAAACCATCCTTTTCAGGTTTCAACGTTCTGTAATTAATTGTTTCAGGCTTTCTAACTTCACCTTTTGACCATTCCCTTATCTTCTCCGGTGAAGCTAGACCTATCTTTATTGCATCATAGTTTATCTGCTCATTATAATACATAGTTTCAGGCATCCTTTGGCTCCCTTCGTTAATAGTACTCAATATCTAAGATTTCCTAACGGTTCACGGGTTGACCGCAAGCCTTACACTTTTTACTAGCTTCAGATAATTCGGCTCCGCAGTTGGGACATACATCGTCTTCCAGGTATTCGTCTTCTTCAACCTGTATATCTTCGCCCTCATCACCATTATCATCTTCATCAGCTGAGTCTTCTTCATAGATATCAAAAATATCATTATTAAACTCATTACTATTTGACTGTGTAAATCCAGCACTTTCAAAACCCTCGTCATATCTGAAGTTATCATTACCTTCAATCAACTGTGTTGTATCAGAATCATTATAGTCAACGCTCTCACCCATCTTAACCTCGTTGCCATACTCATCCAATACTGTTACATCAAGAGCTAAGGATTGTAGTTCCTTTAATAGAACCTTAAAGGATTCTGGAATACCAGGTTCACTGATATTCTCACCCTTAATGATTGCTTCATAGGTCTTTACACGGCCACTAACATCATCAGATTTTACTGTAAGAATTTCTTGGAGAATATATGATGCACCATAAGCTTCTAATGCCCACACCTCCATCTCACCGAATCTCTGTCCACCAAACTGTGCCTTACCGCCCAGTGGCTGTTGGGTTACTAAGGAGTAAGGGCCTGTGGAACGAGCATGAATCTTGTCATCAACCAAATGATGAAGTTTCAAGTAATGCATAAAACCTACAGTAACAGGCTGATCAAAGTACTCACCACTCCGACCATCACGTAGCATTACCTTTCCATCACTATTAATAGGAACTCCCTTCCATTCGTCACTTTCTCCATGATGTTCGCTTAGGTAATCCATTAAAGTCTCATCTAATTTATCTTTATATTTTTCCTCAAACTCTTCCCATTCGCAATTGGCATAATCATTGGCAATCACCAAAGTATCCATAATGTCATATTCATTGGCACCATCAAATACTGGAGTTGCTATGTCAATACCCAATACCTTTGCAGCCAGGGATAGATGAATCTCAAGTACCTGTCCGATATTCATGCGGGAAGGTACTCCTAGAGGATTTAATACAATATCCAATGGCCTACCGTTGGGTAGGAATGGCATATCTTCAACAGGTAATACACGGGATACAACACCCTTATTACCATGTCGGCCTGCCATCTTGTCACCGACTTGTATTTTTCTTTTTTGTGCAATATATACACGTACAGTTTCGTTTACACCAGGAGACAATTCATCTCCATTCTCTCTGGTAAATACCTTTGCATCAACAACGATACCATATTCACCGTGGGGAACTTTTAGAGATGTATCTCTAACTTCTCTGGCCTTTTCACCAAAGATTGCACGAAGCAAGCGTTCCTCAGCAGTTAGCTCTGTCTCACCCTTAGGTGTAACCTTACCAACAAGGATATCTCCTGCACGAACCTCAGCACCTATACGTATAATACCTCTTTCATCAAGGTCTTTAAGTGCATCTTCACCAACACCAGGTATATCTCTTGTTATCTCCTCAGGTCCAAGCTTGGTATCTCTTGCTTCTGCCTCATACTCTTCTATATGGATAGAGGTGTAAACATCCTCCTGAACCAAACGTTCACTTAGCAAAACAGCATCCTCGTAATTATATCCTTCCCAAGTCATAAAACCAATTAAAGGATTCTTACCAAGAGCAAGTTCACCCTTAGATGTTGAAGGGCCATCGGCAATTACTTGACCTTCCTCAACCCTCTCGCCTCTTTTTACAACCGGTCTTTGATTAATACATGTTCCCTGGTTACTCTTTGCAAATTTTATTAGACGATAAGTGCTCTTTGACTCATCATCATTCTTGATAGTTATATCTTTAGCGGTAACTCTCTCTACAACCCCGGCTTTTTTAGCAATCACACATACACCTGAGTCAATAGCTGCCTTTGCTTCAATTCCTGTCCCTACTACTGGTGCCTCTGTTACCAACAGAGGAACTGCCTGACGTTGCATGTTGGCACCCATTAGTGCACGGTTTGCATCGTCATTTTCTAAGAAAGGTATTAATGATGTAGCCACAGAAAATACCATCTTAGGGGATACATCCATTAAGTCAATTTTCTGTTTCTCATATTGAGATGTTTCTTCCTTAAATCTACCGGATATACTATTACCCACAAAATATCCATTTTCATCTAGCTCAGCATTAGCTTGAGCTACAACGTATTTGTCCTCTTCATCAGCGGTCAGGTAGATAACCTCATCTGTTACCTTAGGATTATTAGGATCTGCCTTATCCACCATTCTATAAGGAGACTCTATAAAACCATACTCATTAATCCTTGCATAGGTTGCAAGAGAGTTGATAAGACCAATGTTAGGACCTTCAGGGGTCTCTACAGGACACATTCTTCCATAGTGGGAATAATGTACGTCACGGACTTCAAAACCTGCTCTATCACGGGAAAGTCCTCCTGGTCCTAGTGCAGATAGACGTCTCTTATGGGTAAGCTCACCCAGTGGATTATGCTGATCCATAAACTGTGACAGCTGAGAACTTCCAAAGAATTCTTTTACAGAAGCTGTTACAGGCTTAATATTAATTAATGATTGGGGGCTGATACCCTCCTGATCCTGTGTAGTCATTCTTTCTCTAACTACTCGTTCCATTCTGGACAAACCAATACGATATTGGTTCTGTAGAAGTTCACCGACTGCACGGATTCTTCTATTACCCAGATGGTCAATATCATCAGCATTTCCTATGCCATATTCTAAATTAATAGTATAATTAATAGAAGCAATAATATCTTCCTTTGTTATATGCTTCGGAATAAGGTCATTTAGATTTTTGCGTATTGCTTCCTTAATATCGTCAAGAGAAGTGTTTTCCTCTAATATCTTTTTAAGAACCGGATAATATACATTCTCGCTAACACCCATAGACTTTCTTTCAGCCACACTAAGTTCAGGTAATTGATATGAAAGATTAACCATCATATTTGAAATTACCTTAACATTTCTTTCTTCTGTTTGAACCATAACAGAAGGTACTGCACAGTCCTGTATCAGGATTGCTATATCATTGGTAACTGTTGTTCCAGCCTGAGCAATTACCTCACCGGTTGATGTATCGATTACATCCTCAGCTAATACAAAGCCTACAATACGATTTCTATAGGATAACTTTTTGTTAAATTTATAGCGACCAACCTTTGCTAAGTCATATCTTCTTGCATCAAAGAACATACTATTAAGTAAAGATTCCGCATTTTCAACAGCCAGTGGTTCACCGGGACGAAGTTTTTTGTACAACTCTAATAAACCATCCTGATAACTTCCGGATGGATCTTTTGCTGTACTGGGATCCTTAGCTAAACTTGCTAGAATCTTTGGCTCCTCT
>JAAYRE010000049.1 GCA_012518935.1 Clostridiales bacterium | reverse complement strand
TAACAACATAGTACCTAGTTCTTTTAAGGATGCGTCTGGATTATCTAACCTAAGCTTTGCAATTTCTCTAAGACCCTCTGCTAGGTTACCAAATCCTACATTATCCCTAATATATATAATGTCATCTATCTGCTTTGAAGCCGCTGTAACAGTCTTATTGATATTAGCCGCTTCACAATTAACCTGCCTATTAACCTGATTACGCATTTCCTTAAGTATTCGGACATTCTCTAGTTTCATTAATGCTACATGGGCTTCCATAACATTAAGTAAATCAACTATTTGTGAACCTTCCTTAATATATACCACATAATTCCTTTTTCGTCTTATAATCTTTGCTTCAATAGAAAATGCACATATGACCTCCTGCAGCTGTCTAGCCTTATGTATATCTTCTGTTACAAACTCCAGGTGATATGATTTTTTAGGATTACTCATGGAACCTGATAAAAGAAATGCGCCACGTATAAAGGCTCTCTTGCAACATATATTACGAACAACTATATGACCAGGTATGCCTAATCTTCCTTCAACCACCTCATCTATATTATGCTTTGTGGCTTGTAGGATTTTACGCACCATATCATTACTTTTAATAATTAGTGTATAGGTTAGATTGTCAGTACTATTCATATTCTTTTTAACTGAAACATCAATAATTATATTAAATGTTTTTTTAACTAATGTAAAGTACTTTCTTGCGACTATCTTACTTTCTGTTTGAAGTTTTATAATTAAATCAGAGCCACTTTGAATTAATTGACAAGCATAAGTCATAAATGCTGCCAGCTCTGCAAGCCTACAATGTCTAGCATTACTGATTTGTTCTGCCAGTTCTTCCTTTACTCCTTTTGAAAATGACATCTCTCATCAACACCTTTATTGGGTTTTAATCTTTTTCAATATCTCTATGCTCTACCTTTATTGCATATCCCAAGTCCTTCATTTTAGTTGCTACTTCATTGGTTAGAGTGACAGAGCGGTGTTTCCCACCAGTACATCCGATACTTATTACCAGTTGGTTTTTACCCTCAGAAATATAATGAGGAATCAAAAATGTTAGCATGTCTTCTAACTTGTCTAAAAATTCAACCGCAGCCTCAGAATCCATAACAAATTCTCTAACATAGGCATCTTGTCCTGTCTTGTGTTTTAATTCAGATATATAAAAGGGATTAGGTAAAAACCTAACATCAAATACTAAATCTGAATCTGTAGGAATTCCATACTTAAATCCAAAGGATAGAAGCATAATCATAAAATTATTAAATTCTTGATTCTCTACATATATTTTATCTATTTGAGCTTTTAATTCCCGTATTAACAGATGGCTTGTATCAATTATCACATCTGCACTCTTACGAAGAAAATCCAGTCTTTCTCTTTCTAATTCAATACCCTTATCCACTCTTCCTGTCTGAGAAAGGGGATGAAGTCTTCTAGTCTCCTTATAGCGCTTTATAAGAACTTCAGTGGAGCAATCTAAAAATAATATCTCATATTTGTATCTTGCTGCTTTCATCTCCTTAAGGACCTCGTCCATCTCTTCCAAGGCATGACCACTTCTGATATCCAGTCCTAAGGCTACTTTTTCATTTTTTCCTTGTATAATTAATCTTACAAACTTTTTAACAAGCTTTATCGGCAGATTGTCTACACAGAAAAATCCTGCATCTTCTAACATCTTAAGAACAGAACTTTTTCCTGCCCCAGACATACCGGTTACAATAACAAACCTCATATGATCCCGGCCTTTCTTTAGTCCATGTCAAAGGTTCCCAAAAACTTAACTTCTGGCTCAAGTCTTACTCCGTACTTAGCCTCTACTATTCTTATAACCTCTCCAATTAACTTAATAAAATCCTTGGCACTAGCATTATCCTTATTGATCAAAAAGCCACAGTGCTTATCTGATACTGCCGCTCCACCAATCTGAAATCCCTTTAAGCCCGCATCACTAATCAACTTCCCTGCAAAATATCCTTCAGGTCGCTTGAATGTGCTTCCAGCACTGTATTTTTCTAAAGGCTGCTTATCCCGTCTTAAGGAATTTAGCTCATGGATTTTATCAAGTATCTTCTGTTTTTCTCCCTTATAAAATTTCATCTTGGCCTCTAAAAGGCAAAGATTCTGCTTTTGTATAATACTGCTCCTATATTCCAGTTGTAAAGCTGTCTTATCTAAGGTACAAATCTTTCCTTCAGTGTCAATAACAGTAGCTGAAAGAATACAATCCTTTATCTCACCGCCATAAGCTCCGGCATTCATTGTCACCGCTCCACCCAGTGTTCCTGGGATACCTGCCCCAAATTCAAAACCTGTAAGCTCATGCTCAGCTATAACACTAGAAAGCTTAGACATGAGCACTCCTGCCTGGGCAATCACTAGGCCCTCTTCTTTAACTTCAATATCTGCAAATTGATTTCCAAGCTTAATTATTAAGCCCCGATAGCCGGAATCTGATACAAGGAGGTTACTTCCGTTTCCCATAATATAGTAGGGTATATTACTATCTTTGCATAGCAGAAGTATATCTTTAATCTCTTGTATGCTAGAAGGATACACCAAATAATCCGCCTCTCCCCCTATATGAAGGGTTGTATGTTTTGACATGGGTTCCTTAAGCTTAATTCTATCACTTTCAATTATGTTTTTTAGTTTGTCTAAGAATAAATCCTCCAATTATAACCTCCATATGTTATCATACAATACTTTTAAACCTTATTCAACTATCAGGCATTTGATGATAAAACCAGTCTAGCACAACCATAAATTCCTGCATCATTACCTAGTGAAGCAAGCAAGAACTTTCTATCCTTTAAAGCATTCATCACATTAGAAGTATAATGCTTTTTAATATATGTAATTAATATATCCCCGGCTTTTGAGACTCCACCACCAATGACAAAGGCTTCTGGGTCCAATACCTGTGCCACTCCAGCTAGAGCTATTCCCAGATATCTGCAAGCCTCATCTACAACCTCTATTGCCAAAGGATCTTTCTCTTTTGCCAAATCAAATACTAACTTAGATGTAATTACATCCGCATCTGCCAGTTTTGAAGCCTTGGGATTACTATTAACTAACTGCTTTGCAAGCCTAACTATTCCAGTAGCTGATGCATATTGCTCCAAGCAACCACATTTACCACAACCACATCTTTCAAGCTCCCCTTGGTTTACCGGTAGATGACCTATTTCTCCTGCTGCCCCGCCGCTTCCTGCTATAATGTTTCCCTTATATATAATTCCTCCACCTACCCCTGTTCCTAAGGTTATTAGGACCATATTATTATAGCCTTTACCGCTACCCTTCCATTGTTCTCCAAGGGCTGCCACATTAGCATCATTTCCCGCCTTTACCTTAAGACCTGTCATCTTGGACATTTCCTCTTCAATATTAAAATACCCCAGGCCTAGGTTGGGCAATTCTAAAACATCACCATTATCCATAATAGGACCTGGGATGCCCATTCCTATACCAAGAATCTTATCTTTAGTTATAGCTTTTTCCTCTAATTTGCTAACTATAAAATCCCATGCATCCTTAAGTATGTCCTTGCCATCACCTGTTTTTCTTGTGGCAAATACCCACTTGTCCAGCAAGCTTCCATTAGCATCAAATAGGCCAAGCTTAACTCCAGTCCCACCTATGTCTACACCAAAACAATACTTATCCATGTCTTCCTCCGCTTGTACAAGATTTCTCTATTGCTCAGAAGCCTTTCTAATCTTGTTAGTAACTCTATTATATAATTCTTGAGCCGCATTATAGCCCATCTTCTTCTGCCTATGATTAACAGCAGCTGATTCACATATTACTGCTAAATTTCGTCCTGGACGGATGGGTATTGAGTGACATACTACTTGGTTTCCTAAGAACTCAATATATTGCTCATCTAGTCCAAATCTGTCATACTCCTTATCCTTGCTCCACTCTTGTAGGTTAATTACTAGATCAATGGATTGTGTATTCTTTACACTTTCTACGCCAAAAAGAGTTTTAACATCAATTATTCCTATGCCACGAAGTTCAATAAAATGTCTGGTTATATCAGGTGATGTTCCTATAAGGGTTTCATCACTCACTTTTTTTATCTCAACTACATCGTCAGCAACAAGTCGATGTCCACGTTTGATAAGCTCAAGTGCGGCTTCGCTTTTGCCGATTCCACTTTCGCCCATTATAAGAATTCCTTCACCATATACATCAACCAATACACCATGAATGGATATCCGTGGTGCCAGTTCTACATTCAGCCATCTTATTACCTCAGCCATAAATGCTGATGTGGTCTTAGATGATCTGAATATAGGAACTTCTTTCTCAGTAGCAAGCTCTATTAACTCCTTACTTACCTCCATATTCCTGCAAAAGACAATACAGGGCACCTTATAGTCCATTAACCTACTCATAATTTTCATGCGTTCTGATTTGTTGACATTCATCATATAAGCATTTTCCACATAACCTATTATTTGAACTCGTTCTGAATCAAAATGATCAAAAAAGCCTGCTAGCTGTAATGCTGGTCTATTCACATCCGGTTGTGATATTTTAATTTTTTTAATATCAATATCAGGTGTGCAATTTTCCAAACTCATCTTATCAATTAGCTGGACCAAATCGACTGTATACACCGCTTCGACCTCGCTTTCCATAATTAATATATAAATATTAGAAGATATTTCTTATATTCTGCCCATTATTCTAACATATACTTTAGCTCAATGTAAATCCTTATTGATCCTTGGGCTTATTAAAGAAATCGTAGACTGCCTTTGCTGATGATTTGTTCATGGAAGGAACTTTCTCAAGCTCCTCTGGCTTAGCTTCTCTGATAGCCTCTAAGGATTGAAAGTATTTCATTAGTGCCCTTCTTCTTGAAGGACCTATTCCTTTAATATCATCTAATATGGAATGTACCTGCCGTTTTTTTCGTAAGGACCTATGATATTCTATGGCAAACCTATGGGTTTCATCTTGAATCCTTGTTATTAGTTTAAATAATTCGCTGCTTTTATCAATGGGAAGCTCCTCATTACGGTAGTATATTCCTCTAGTACGATGATTATTATCCTTTACCATGCCACAGACTGCAATATCTAGTTTCAATTCATCCAAAACCTTTAAAGCAACATTTACCTGACCCTTTCCACCGTCCATTAGGATTAAGTCAGGATATTTAGTAAAGCTACCTAAGGATTTATCCAGCTGCTTTTCCTTCATTTCCTCCAGCTCCCTAATACCATGGGTAAATCTTCTAGTAAGCATCTCATACATAGCACTGTAATCATCTGGACCTTGAATAGACCTTATCTTAAATTTTCTATAGTCTGATTTTTTGGCTCTTCCATTCTCAAATACTACCATGGAGCCTACCGTTTCAAATCCTGCAGTATTGGATATATCAAAGGACTCAATTCTGGTAATAAGGGGTAAATCCAAATAATCAGCCAACTCCCTAAGTGCTCCTGTTGTTCTTGCTTCCTCTCTTTTTAGTTTTTCAGCATCCTTATTAAGAATTAAAAGAGCATTTTTCTTGGCAAGCTCCACCAGCTTTTCTTTATTTCCTTTTTTAGGTACACGAAGATAGACTTTCTGTCCTCTTTTGCTACTTAACCACTGACTAAGAACTTCCTCATCTTCAGGCTCTGTCTCTAGAAAAATTTCCTTTGGAATATAGGGGGTTCCAGCATAAAACTGCTTGATAAAGCTGGTGATTACCTTACTATCATTCTCATCTTCCACTCCAGTAAGATAAAAATGATCTCTTCCAATAAGCTTTCCTCCTCTAATAAAAAAGGTCTGAACAACTGCCTCATCCTTATTTCTTGCAAATGCAATTATGTCTTTATCGCTAAGGTCAGTGTTGGTAATCTTCTGCTTATTCATTATCTGCCTAACGCTTCCAAGCAGATCCCTATAGCTAGCTGCTTTCTCATACTCCATAGACTCCGCTGCTTCATTCATCCTCTCTTTTAGCATCTTAACAACGGGAGCATAATTTCCACTAAGAAATTCTATGACTTGGTCAATATTCTTACCATATTCCTCTTTTGAGATATAACCTTGACAGGGAGCATCACATTGACCCATATAATAATACAAGCAAGGCCTTTCCTTTCCAATATCTTTAGGGAGATTCCTATTACAGGTTCTTATCTTATAAAGCTTTCTTAGAAGATCCAATATATCCTTAACAGCACTGGAGCTGGTGTAGGGACCAAAATATTTGGACTTATTTCTTTTAATATCCCTGGAAAACAATACCCTAGGGTAGGCCTCATCTACAGTCACACGAATATAAGGATAGGACTTATCATCCTTAAGCATGGTATTGTACTTGGGCCTGTGCTCCTTAATTAGGTTACACTCCAAAACCAAGGCTTCTACTTCTGAATCCGTAACAATATATTCAAAATGATGGATATTCTCTACCATCTGGATAATCTTGCTACTATGGTTACGGCTACTTTGAAAATATTGCTTTACCCTGTTCTTAAGAACAACAGCCTTTCCTACATAGATTATATTATCAGTTTTGTCTCTCATTATATATACACCCGGTTTATCCGGTAGTAGTTTTAATTCTTCTTCTATGTTAAACATGAATACCATGCCTTTCTTCTTAGCTCTTTATCCTACTTGGAAGTTTACCCTTGTCTCATTCATCTATATTTTATTAAAGATAGTTAGTATTTGCAAGATAATCTAATTTATTGGTTAAATATAACACTCTTTCAAATTTCCCAAGCAGTTGGCAGGATCTATTGTTAATATATGTGAATAAAAGTAGGTCTACCTATTTAATTCTTCGGTAGACCCATTTAGTTATCTCTTATTTTCTATCATTATATCATGGAGTCTTCAGTAGACACCCTAGTTAAGTCCTCTCCCTTTACCTCCTTGTAAAGATTCACAAATTCCTCACCAGTAATGGTCTCTTTTGTGATTAAGTATTCTGCAATCCTATCTAATACATCGCGGTTTGCTGCAAGCAATTCTAAGGCTCTGTCATAACACTCTTTTAGGATCTTCATTACTTCTTTGTCAATATCTCCAGCTGTTTCATTGCTACAATTTAATACTGGTCTTCCGTCAAGATATTGACTTTCTATAGACTCTAGACCCATAAGTCCGAATTTATCAGACATTCCATATTGAGTAACCATTGCTCTTGCCAGTTTAGTTGCTTTTTCAATATCATTGGATGCACCAGTAGTTATTGAGCCAAATACCAGCTCCTCTGCTGCCCTTCCTCCATAAAGGGTTATTATACGGGTCAGAATCTCATCCTTACTCATTAGGTATTTTTCTTCTTCAGGAACCTGCATAACATAGCCCAGGGAGCCCATGGTCCTTGGAACAATAGTAATCTTTTGTACTGGCTCCGCATGTTTCTCTAAGGCTGTTACCAAGGCATGGCCCACCTCATGGTAAGCAACAATCTTTTTTTCTTCCTTATTTAGTATTCTATCCTTCTTCTCCTTACCAGCTATAACTACCTCAACAGATTCAAACAAATCATCTTGTGTCACCACAGTTCGTCCCTGCTTTACTGCCAAGATAGCTGCTTCATTAATCATATTGGCAAGGTCAGACCCTACAGCACCACTGGTAGCTCTACCTATAGCTTCTAAATCAACAGAATCATGCATAAGAACATTCTTAGCATGAACCTTTAAGATGTCTACTCTACCCTTAAGATCCGGCTTATCTACAATAATACGACGATCAAATCTTCCCGGACGAAGAAGTGCTTTATCAAGTACCTCTGGTCGATTGGTAGCTCCTAGCACCACCAAGCCCTTAGAGGAGTCAAAACCATCCATATTGGATAGTAGCTGATTTAAAGTCTGCTCTCTTTCATCATTGCCACCACCATAGTGACTGTCCCTGCTTTTTCCGATTGCATCAATCTCATCTATAAATATTATACAAGGGGCTGTTTGTTGAGCTTGTTTGAACAAATCTCTAACCCTAGAAGCTCCCACACCTACAAACATCTCCACAAAATCTGATCCTGTTAGGGAAAAGAAAGGAACTTTAGCCTCACCGGCTATTGCCTTTGCCAGTAATGTCTTACCAGTCCCGGGAGGTCCTACCAAGAGGGCTCCCTTAGGAAGCTTAGCCCCTATACGGGTGTATTTTGCAGGATTGTGAAGGAAGTCTACAATCTCTGTAAGGGATTCTTTTGCCTCCTCCTGACCTGCCACATCTTTAAATGTGACTCCTGTTGATTTTTCAACGTATACCTTGGCATTACTTTTCCCAACTCCCATAACACCGCCACTATTCTTAGAAATAGCTTTAAATAAGAACCACATGACTACATAGATAAATACAAAGGGCAGTATTATTGATAAGATATTGCTTAATAAGCCATTCCCTTCAACCTTAGTATCCATTGAATATACAAGTCCATAGTTCACCCTTCCTTCATCTAAGAGAGCAGGTAACCGCTCATCATACATATTACCGGTATAATAGGATATGTCATAGGAATAAGGCTGAACCCTGGGAACAAAATAAATTTTATCTCCCTTAACAGTAACACTTTCTAGATCCTTACTATCCAGCATAGCCATAAACTCGTCATATGTCTTTTCGATTTCAGTGCTTTTAGCAATCTGAGTCTGCAATAATGAAATCAAATACCAGATTAATAGGGCTGATATTAAAGTAATAATAATAGCAGTTCTATTGGGTGAATTATTTTTGTTGTTTTTTTTATTATTGATGTCCATTAAATCCTCCATATTTTTCAATACAATTTATATAAAAGAATTATATTTAAAAGAATACTATTTTGGTTGTATATTTTATTATACTGATTGTACAACTATAAATCAATTAAATTGTTCTTAAAAATCTGTGTCCAAACTGTGTTTGAATCCCAATATGTAAAGATTCCAGCAAAACTATTCCTCCATTGAAAATACATAGAGTATCTGACATCGTATTATTAGATCTTATCTTTAGTTTTATTGAGTATAATGTCATAATACACTTTTATCGTATAGGAAGGCCTTCCCATACGATAAAATAGTTTCTCAAATCTAAAAACTCCATATCTTCTTATGAGTTAAGATTACAGTAATCTTGTTTATTGCTAAATAGTGAATATAAAAAAACAATTCCTGAACCAATAATAACAAAGATATCAGCAAGATTAAAAACAAGCTTCTTTAATGACTTATAATTAATACTAAAATAATCTATTACATAACCTCTTTTAAAACGCTCTAGTACATTACTGGCTGCCCCTCCAAGACAAATGGATAAGCCCAGTTTCTTTAAACATTTGTTCTTTTGAGGAAGGATAAGTAAAAAGGCAAAGACCAACAAAGTAAATACAAGAGCTGATACCTTTTTTACAATACCCACCTTATCATCTAGGATATTGAGACAAAATCCTTTATTATATTGCTTCTTAAGAGTAACCTTGCCATCTAATATATCCTTTTTATGGCCAACCTTATGGTTTTGTTCAACATAGTTCTTGATTTTCCAGTCAATTGCAAATAACCCTATAGCTATTAGGATATACAACATAAAATTCCTCCTTTAATAAACCCTATTTTACTTATTAATTATACCATTTTTATATAGCCTTTTCTAAGAGTATCTACATATTCTTTAAAATTTAGACCATGAAAGATAATTTCCTATGATTTTTCTACCTTCATCATTTCTAATATTCTGAAAGGAAGGAAAGTGAATGCACAAGACTTCCTCACTAGACAGTTTTTTAAGTTTATTCTTAAGCTTTTGGTAATCCGAATCATAAACCAACTTAACCTTGCCAGACTCAAATATCTTCTTAATATGGGTAAATGCACAGGCTAGCAGGATAATATTTTTATCAGCCTCATATACTGTAATTTCTGCTTGTTCATCAAGTTGTAGGAGCTCTTCAATATGGTATCCAAAGCCCAGTCCATATATAATATAGCTCTTAGCTTCTTTAGTATACCAATGTTTTGCCACCATAAAGGCCTCGGCGTATACCCTACCATTAGTATGAAAATAAAACTGGCTATTATTATTTTCTGCTGCCAGAGTCATAAGTCCACAGGACGTTAGTTCCACACGGTAGCCATCTCGAAGAAAGACCTCTGGTTCAATTGGATTCTTTAAAATATCGGAT
>JAAYRE010000048.1 GCA_012518935.1 Clostridiales bacterium | reverse complement strand
TTGTATTTTGATAGATATGAATATACCGGAGGAGCCCATGGAATAACCATACGTTCATCAGACACGTGGAATATAGCAAAAAGCAGTCCTGTTAGAATTGCAAGCCTCTTTCCCTTTGTAGATGAGGTTGATGAATATGTAGTCGATAACATTATAGAACAGATTGATCAATTGGCAATGACAGAAATTGAAGTTTTTCCATACTTTGAGGATTATGAAACCCTTGTTAAGGAACAATATGATCCCAATAATTTTTACCTTAGTCATAAAGGTATTATAATCTATTTTCAACAGTATGAGATAGCTCCTTATTCAAGCGGAATACCAGAATTCTTAATCCCCTATAGTATGGGTGGAGCCTGTCGCCCAAGATATTGTTAATATAGGGTTGTGGCATAAGTTCAGGTCATGTATATGCACTACAGTTCTTACTGATAGTAGTGCATATACATGGCTTTTATTATTCTACTCTAGTTCTTCCAGGTACTTGGTGAAAATAGAAGTAATAGAGGGAATATTTCAAGTCTTCCCGCTAACATGTCAAACATCATAACAAACTTTGATAAGTCAGAAAAGCTACTATAATTACCCATGGGTCCGACGACTTCTAAACCTGGTCCAACATTATTTAATGTGGCTGCAACGGCTGTAAAGCTTGTAGTAAAATCAAAATTATCTAGAGATATTAATAAGACTGAAAGAGCAAATATTATTATATAGGTAGCAAAAAATATATTTATGGACCTTACAGTATCATTTTCTATTTTCTTTTTATTTAACTTTAAAACCTTGACACTTCGCTTATGGAGCAAAAAGGACATTTCCTTCCCTATGGTTTTAAACAATACCACAATTCTAGAGACCTTAATTCCTCCAGCTGTACTACCTGCACAACCTCCTATAAACATAAGTAGGACAAGTATCATTTTTGAAAATGTAGGCCACAAATTAAAATCTACCGTGGCATATCCAGTGGTGGTTGTAATGGAACTAACCTGAAAAGTTGCGTGGTGTATGGCTGAAAAGAAACCGGAAGGTCCACCGGTATTAAAGGATATTAAGATTATGGCACTTAGGATTATTATTAAGTACCATTTTACTTCTTCCATCTTAAAAGCATCCTTCTGTTTTTTTAGAAGGATTAGGTAATAGAAGTTAAAGTTTATACCAAATAAAAACATAAATATAGTAATAAGGTTTTGAATATATGAAGAATATTCTGCCATATTGGAGTTTTTGATGGTAAACCCTCCAGTACCTGCAGTACCGAAGGTAAGAGTTAGGGCATCAAACAAAGGTAGGTTTCCTACAAGCATTAATAGAAACTGTATTATGGTCATACCGATATATATACCATAAAGTAGAGAAGCACTGCTTCTCATTCGGGGCACTAATTTTTCTACCGAGGGTCCAGGGCTTTCTGCACGCATAAGATGCATACTTTCGCCTCTTGCTAGGGGAAGAATAGCCAGCATTAAGACCAGAACTCCCATACCACCTATCCAGTGAGAGAAACTTCTCCACAATATTAAACAGTGATCTAAGGCCTCAACATCAGTTAATATGCTAGAACCGGTGGTTGTAAAGCCTGATATGATTTCAAAAAGTGCATCGACATAGTGTGGAATTTGCTTGCTAATATAAAAAGGGAGGGATCCCATTATACTAAGCATAATCCATCCGAGAGCCACTGTTATAAAGCCCTCTTTGGCATAAATCATCCTGGATTTTGGCTTTATTAAGGAAAGAGGGATACCAATTAGAAGGCATATACCAATTGTAATCAAAAAAGCATATCCACTGCTTTCACCATATATAATGGCAACGATAAGAGGCAAAAGCATAAAGCCAGCTTCAAAATTCAGAATCCAACCCAATATGTGTAATATCATTAGTTTGTTCATGATGGCTCCTTATTAAGACATGAAAATAATGTGGGTTAATATTATAAAGTATTTATCTATAAAGTATTTAACTTTATAGTATTTATAATAGTATATCATTAATATCATTTAGTCCCTTATTAGTAGTAACGATAACAACAGTATCACCTACTTGAATAGTGCTTTTGCCATTTGGAATAATGATTTTACCCCTGTGGTTTATGCAGCTTACTAATAAATTGGACTTAAGCTTAAGGTTTTCTAATGGTATATCAAGCAGTTTTGCATTATTACTTACATGGAATTCTAAAGCTTCTACTTTATTATCTACCAGTTTATATAAGGTCTCTACATTGCTTCCTTTGGAGTTTTGCATAGCTCTTACATGTTGAAGTATACGATCAGCAGTTACAAGTTTGGGATTTATTATTATACCAAGAGGCATTTCGCCAACAATATCATCATAGGTCATTCGAGAGATCTTAGTAAATACTTTTGCTTTGGAACGCTTCTTAGCATATAGGGATAAGAGGATATTTTCTTCGTCATAGTTTGTTAGGGATGCAAAGGCCCCAGTATCCTCAATACCTTCCTCTAGGAGTACATTCTTATAGGTGGCATTAGCATTAATTATCATAGCCTGGGGGAGCAGGTCACTTAATTCTTCACATCGCTCTAAATTTTGCTCAATGATTGTAACCTTTATATTGGAGTTAATAAGCATTTTTGCAAGATAGACAGTTATGGTGCTACCGCCGATAAGCATAGCTTTTCGAATATTGTTAACAGATACACCAACCTTCTGAAAGAAATCAATGGCATTACTAGGTGATGCTACAATTGATATATAATCATTGGATAGAATCTCAAAATTACCTGAAGGAATAAATACCTGGTCTCCTCTTTCTACTATGCAGACCAGTACATTACAACGGAGTCTTGTTGATAGGTTCATAACTTTTATATGATCTAATACTGAATTTTCTGGTACTTGAAATTTTAGTAATTCAACCTTGCCCTTAGCAAAGGTATCTATTTCTATTGCTGATGGAAGTTTGATTAGACTTGACATTAAGGTAGCAGTTTCTAATTCAGGGTTAATGGTCATAGATAGACCCAATTCTTCCTTGATAAAATCAATTTCATCGTTATATTGTGGGTTACGTACTCTGGCTATAGTATGGCATTTACTGGCCTTTCTGGCAATTAGGCAACAGAGAAGGTTAAGCTCGTCTGATCCAGTTACTGCAATTAAAAGATTAGCCTTTTCGATACCAGCCTCAATTAGAACATTATAGCTGGCACCACTACCTATGACACCCATGATATCCAAGGTATCTGTTACATTACTGACAGCTTCAATACGGTTATCTACTACTACAATATTATGTCCCTCTTGGTCTAGTTGTTCGGTCAGGGTCACCCCTACCTTACCACAACCGACTATGATTATATTCATAAGATTTCCTCATTTCTTGTAATCAAGTTTTATGCTAATAATTATTATATCATTTGAGCTTATTATTGCTAGTATAAGATTTTTGATATAGATATTATGAACATATAAAATAGACTGTCATAACAAGGAACCGATATAACCCCAATAAGTTAGAATGTTAGGTCTAACTTATTGGGTCAGTTCACTATGACAGTCTATTTTAGATAATCAAATAATAAAAGAACCATATAACTTACACTATTCTCCGCCGGGTCCGCTACGACCTGGTGAATTATCCGGTACCTCTGCGTGGGTATTCTTCACAGAGTTTCTAGTCTGGTTTTTGTTTGAGTTTTTACTTGTGTTTTTATTACTTCCTTTGTAGTTGTTCTGCTTGTTCTTTGCCATATTATCTCCTTTCTAAATAGACAAACCAATGTCGTTATCTATTATTTCAAAAAAGTGAGATATTATACAAAATTTAGAAAATTATTTTACTAAAGTTATGCGTCCCATTCTAAGTCTTTTAATAGCAGAATCATGTGTTTCATATGAATGCTTTGGAAGTATATTATCAAAGTACTCATTACTAAAAGCCTCATCTTCAGCTGCTGTAATCGCATCTTTTACTACCTTATCATAGGTTTCAGAAGAATTATTATTAATCATACGAACAATATAATAACCGTCTTCTGTTTCTAGAACCTCACTAATTTCCTGGTTTTCCATAGCCATCAATGTATTCATAAAGTCCTCTGGAAAATAAGTATCGGTAGGCAGGAAGTTGCTTTCCCTATATTCTAACTGCTCTTCATCTTCTGGGATTAAGGCCTTCCAATCCTCTGCCTCCAGAGCATCCTTACGGAGGGAAGTTATTTTATCTAGAGCGGCCTTCTTATCCTCCTCATTCATAGGTTCTGTGGTATTGTCTTCTTTATTAACCTCTGTTGAAATAAAGAGATATTCTATATCATATTGCCTATATTCTTCGTAATCAAAATCTGCTTTAATAGCTTCTTCATCAATATCTAAGGTATCAATTACATCCTGAATATATCGATTTACTAAGGTGGTTTTTGTAAGCACACTCTTTAGGTAGTCTGATGTAAAGCCATTCTTCTTGATGATCTTTTCACTTAAGTTCTCGTCCTTAAGGATAGTATCAACCTCTTCGTCAATGGATTCAGACTCTTCCTGGGTTAAGGTATAACCATTAGATACAGCTTCGTTATATAAAATTTCCTGATATATTACATTGTTAATTGTTTGGGCTTTTGTAAAGTCACGAACAGATATGGTTGAGGATTCGCTATAGGGCATGTCCCAGTAATTACCACCATATAACTGATCAATATAATCATGGTAAGATTCTGTGGTAAAAAATTGATAGGTCATATCCTCTACATAATAATCTTTGCCATCAATGGTGACTAAGGGCCTTTTATATAATTGATCAAATAATACTGCAACAATTAATACTAATCCCAAAACTGAGGCAAGTATAATCCATATTTTAGGGTTAATAGTAAACTGTTTTTTGTTAACTTTTTTATTACTTTTAATAGGTTTTTTTGATTTGTTCAATTTGCTACCTCCAATATAGTCTCTGATGAATATTTTAAACAATTCTTGAAAGAAGTCAATAGATACAGAAAAATTTCACAGATTAGTTAGAATTTAAATACATTATATGGTAATAATTATAAAGAGGGTCAAGATTGAAATATAGTAAAAATGTGGTATAATCACCTTAAGGTAAATAGCCGTGGGGCATTCCATCATCTATGATAAGGCCCTAAAATTATATAGTATAGAGGTATCCTATGAAAGGTTATTATGATAAAGCAATACAGGTAATGGATGAAGTAAATAAGGTCGTCATTGGTAAAAGGGTTATTATAGGAAAGGTATTGACAGCTATTTTAGCTAAGGGTCATATTTTACTTGAGGATTATCCAGGAGTAGGAAAAACTACTCTTGCATTGGCATTTTCCAAAGCTATGGCACTTCAACACAAGAGGCTTCAATTTACACCGGATGTTTTGCCAACGGATGTGGTGGGATTTAATTTGTTAAGTAGGGATGGGGAAAGCTATCAGTATAAACAAGGGGCTATTATGTGTAACCTATTTCTTGCAGACGAAATAAATCGAACATCCAGCAAGACCCAATCCGCCTTATTAGAAGTTATGGAAGAGGGAAAGGTAACTGTTGATAGTGTGACAAGGGACGTCCCCAGACCTTTTGTAGTTATGGCAACTCAAAACCCAATAGGCTCAATTGGAACCCAGATGCTACCTGAATCACAATTGGATAGATTTATGGTAAGACTATCAATGGGCTATCCTGATATGAAGAGTGAAATAGATATTCTTAAAGAAAGACAGATATCTAACCCTTTGGATAAGGTAGAACAGGTGATAGAAAAAGAAGAAATATTACAGATGCAAAATATGGTGGAGGAAGTGTTTATCCACGATTCCATATATGAATATATTACTATGTTGATGCAAGAGACAAGGGAAAACCCCTTGATAGAATTAGGAGTAAGTCCTAGGGGAACCATAGCACTAATGAACATGGTTAAGGCAACGGCTTTTTTATGTAGAAGGGATTATGTTATACCTAATGATGTTCAGTATATATTTAAGGATGTAGCAGCTCACAGAATTATTTTGAAGGCAAAGGCCAGAGTTAATAATGTTACTGTGGACAACCTTCTTGATGATATTTTGAGGGTAGTTCGTCCACCAAGAATTATTACAAAAGGAGCAGCTTCGGGGTATGGTAATAGGCAGTAAGAAGGTGGAAAATGTTACAGAATAAGATTAGGTATTTGGCTATACTTATTATTACAGGGGGCCTAGCTATATTATATAACGAATATTTTATGGGAATTTTATTTCTTTCTGTTTTAATTTTCCCATTTATTTTATTTGCAATTCTAAGTTATATCTATGGAAGAGTTTCCTTTGAGCTTATATCTACAACACATATATCTAATAGGCAAGAAACTATTCCTATATCCATTCAGATTCATAACCCAACCATATTTCCAATTCCCAATATTGGAATTACAATAAAATATTTCAATAGCTTTTCACGGGATAAGAAGGCCCATAAGCAGATATTTAATGTTTCAGTTGATAAGCATATTAAGACTACAGTTACCTGTAATCTTACAAGCCAGCATACAGGAAATTTGGAGATTATGCTATCTAAAGTAAGGATATATGATTTCTTTAAGATTTTTTCATTAAGAAAAAAGAAGCTGGGGCAGATTAAGGTTGCAGTACTTCCTTATTACTATGAATTAACTGAGGATTTTCTTGAAAATCGTTCCAGAATGCAGATAGAAAGTGATTACTATTCTACTATAAAAGCAGGCGATGATCCTTCAGAAGTATTTGCCATCCGAGAATACAGGGAGGGTGATAGACCCCAGAGAATTCATTGGAAGCTCAGCATCAAGCAGGATCAGCTGATGATAAAGGAGTTTAGTGACCCCCTTAATTGCTCTGTGGTGATATTTGCTGATTTGACTATTCCAAAGGACGAAGATGAGCTTGATGCTACTGATTCATTATTAGAGTGTGCTCTGTCATTGTCATATTCGTTTATGATAAAAGGCCAGATTCATTATTTGACATGGTACGATCAGACCCAGGGTTGTGCAAAGAGGGTGAGGATTGTAACAGAAAAGGAATTTTTTGAAGCAGTGGATAGAATACTTCAATGTGGACCCCATGAAGAAGGAATTGATTTGATGGCAAATTATCTTGCTGAGTATCCTAATGACCAATACACAGAGATATTATATATCACAAAGAGTATTACATCCCAACAGTTGGATTCACTGATACTGATAAAATCCATAGATAGACAGATTTTATATGTAAGTAAAGCCGAATATGCAGACACAGAGATTATGCCCCATATGAGCCCTGCATTGCCCCTTGCTACTGATTTGGTAAAGAAAATATCAGAGACGGGAATGGGCTTGTTTTCTATAAATTCATCTAATATAAAGAGTGATTTAAAGGGACTAAAACTAGGTTAGTTTCAATCGGATATGGTGGTGAATATGAAAAGAAAAAATAAGGATGGTATAGTATTTGATAATACCGTTTATTTGTTAGAGGAGAACTATAGAAGGTTTCCTGTGTATATGAGATTATTTCAGCTTCTTGTGTTATTTCTTGGAGGCTTTAGTTTTATTTCACTGTTAGTCCATTGTTTTAGATTAGAATTCATGGAAAGTACGTTTGTTATAGGACTTCTTGTGTCAGGCTCTGTGTTTTTTCTTCTATTACTATATCCATCATATGATTATATTAAAATAGTATTTGTATGTGCTACCTATAGTGGGTTGATTTATCAGTGGTTTATCCCATTACAAAATGGATTTATTATTTTGCAAAATGCCATTATAGAGCGGGCAAGCTCCTATTATAACTTTCCAGTATTTCGATTTATCACAGATAAGGATACAGCCATCCGGGACATGACCTTATTGTTAATTATGATAGTAATACCAGTGGAGCTACTTATTGCCATATTATTGCTTCGGGGAAAGCTAATAATTTTATGCTATATGGTTATGATTGTCCCCCTTATTACAAGCTTCGCCATGGGTATCACTCCTAGGCAAGTCGATTTAATAGTCTTTATTTTGGTACTTATGTTTTTGCATCTATCAAAGGGTTTTATGTATAAATCATATGGCATGAATCAAAAGAGTTTACTTTATCGGGTTAATATAAGATCTGCTGTTATAGTTTGCTTGCTTGCCCTCTTGTTATTTAATATTATTAAATTATTTGTGCCAGTGAAAAAGTATGATAATTTTGACGGGATTAACACCGCTAAATCAAAGATACAAGGCCATATGATGGACCTATCCTTTAGGAATGATGACATATTCAAGCTGGACTGGAATATAAAACTTAAACCCAGAGATAAAATTATAGGCTCAGGGGGGTTAAGTAAAGGGAAACTTGGGAGAGTGGACAAGGTAACCTTTAATGAGACCGAGCATTTGCTTGTATCATTACCCCTAGAGTCAGTCATTGAAGGAGTGTATCTTAGGGGTTATGTTGGCAGTGTCTATACAGGAGATGGCTGGGAAAATCACAGCAGGGCCACAAGAAATGAATACGATGACTTAAAAAAACAGCTGACCCTTTCAGGATTTGAGCCTGCCATTGGAAGTTCCTATATATTAGACAAAAAGCCTTATAATTCATATACCAAGCTAGGAAGAGTCTGGGTTACTTACCGAGATATTCCCAATGATTATGTATATGCCCCTTATTTTGCAAGCTTTGATAAGGAATATGAAATTGAATTTGACTACGACTTAAGTGCAATATCCAGTAAAAAAAATAAGGAATATGTATTTGATTATAGATATAATTTGTCTGATGTGATTCGGAATGGAGAAAAGCTATATTCATATGATAATAACCTGAAAGAATATTATGGGCAGGAGTTCAAGTACCGCCAATTTGTTTATGATGCATATTCTAAACTTCCTGAAAAAGGCCTTGATAGATTAAGAGTGGATTTTTCAAGGGATAGTGTAGGTAAGGCATCAGAAAACCTATGGGATGCCATAACATATATTCAAGATTATCTCAGAAATAATACAAGATACACACTGTCACCGGGAAAGCTCCCCAAAGGGGAAGATTTTGTTGAATATTTTCTTTATGAAAATAAACTGGGATATTGCTCCCATTATGCTTCTGCTGGCATCCTTATGCTAAGAGCTATGGGTTATCCAGCCAGATATGTGGAGGGGTATTCGATTAACAGGTCAGATTTGATGGAGTCCATATATTTGATTATGGATGATTTGGATGATTTTGATGGTGGAGACAGTCTTGTTGAAATCTCTGTAAAAGATAGTAATGCTCATGCCTGGGTAGAGGTATATGTTGATGGATTTGGTTGGGTTCCAATTGAATTTACTCCGGCATCTGGTATGGGGAATTTGGCAGAGGGGTTGGCAGGTAATAATCAGCTTGGACAAGATGGGACTATAGATGAACCTATGGAAGAGCCAAGGGAAGATTCTATGGAAGAACTAACTAGGACTCCAGCACAGCCCACAAAGTATCCTGATGAAGAAAAACCACAGGAGTTACCTACCGATGGAAATGAAGATGACAGCAGGACAGAGTCTATAGATGATAAAGGTGCATCTGATTTACCTTTTAAGTGGTACAAGCTTGCTATAGTCTTACTGGTGGTCTTGATAGGTTTATTACCCTATGGGCTTTATGTATCACGGAAGAGAAAAGAATATGCACAGGGAAGCCGAAGTAAAAGGGCCTTATACCTATATAAAAAGATAGAAAAAATATTCCTTATTAACAAGGGACTTCCTAAAAATTCTCAATGCTTAGAAGATAGTCAGGATTATGTTAAACAGAACTTGGTAACCATTCCAGTAGGTGATTTTGAAAATTGTATGGACATTGTCAGGAAGGCTAGATTTGGAAGAGGAGAAATCAGTACTACAGAATACATGATGGTTAAGGAATTTTATAATAACTTGGAGAGGTTAACTTATGAAAGGGTACCCTTAGTTAAAAGATTATATTTAAAAATGATTTTGTAATATAAATTTAATTATTTGAAGGTATAAAAATTACATTTGAGTAATTTATTATGATATACTGACCATGAGGTTCTTTAAGGATATGCTTAGTAAATATGAGGTGAAGAGGATGGGCAAGATTATAACTATTAGTAGACAGTACGGAAGTGGCGGAAGAGAAATCGGCGAAAAATTGGCAAAAAAGCTGAATATACCATACTATGACAAGGAGTTAATCTTAAGGGCTGCTAAGGAAAGCGGTTTTGCGGAATCTACTTTTGAAAATGCAGAGAAGAAAGCCACTAATAGTTTGCTATATTCCATTGCCATGGGGTTGAATGCATATGGCAGCCGTGACATTGGCTTTACTCATCTTTCCTTAGATGATCAGGTTTATATTACTCAATCTAATGTTATACGAAAGGTAGCTAAGGAGGGCCCATGTGTTATAGTTGGTAGATGTGCGGATTATGTTCTAAACGATCTACCTAATGTAATTCATATATTTGTATGGGCTGATCTGGAATATCGAAAAGAAAGAGCCGTTAAGATATATAATATGCCTGAAGAAAAGATAGAAGAAAATATATTAAAGATGGATAAGCAACGGGCCAATTATTATAATTATCACGCCACTGAGAAGTGGGGGAGAGCGGAGAATTATCATCTATCAATACGGAGTGATTATGTAGGTATTGATAATGCTGTGAAATTAATAGAAGATTATGTAAAATTTGGCGAAAGGGGATAAGCATACTGTATGAAATTCAAAGACCGTTTTAATCATAAGTACTTGCAGATATCTTTGTATGTAATTATGACCGCAATTATTATATATATACTTTCCCTTATTGCAAAGAATGCACCAACCATATTTGAAGTTCTAATGGAGAAGCTAAACTGGTTACTAAGAGTTATAAGACCGATAATTTTAGGTTTTGTATTTGCTTATTTGATGTATCCAGTTGTGAATTTTTTTGAAGGCAAGTTTCGGACCTTAAAACTATTCAAAAAGATGAAACGCCATAGAATATGGGCGGCAATAATATCAGTATTTATCTTATTTATAGCTGTTGTAGGCTTAGTTTCGCTTTTAATCTATTCTGTAACTGATCAAATAAGACTGGCTAATTTTGATGACATTATTAGTCTGGCAAAAGAATATATGAAGAGTCTAGAAGCCTTTTATAACTCTATTCTAAATGGCTTAGAAAATCTTGATATACAGTCTAGCCAGCTAGAGCAATATGTGGAGGATACCCTAAAGGCTATCTTAAACGCATTAAAAGGCTTTGCAGAAGGTCTGGTAAACTCTATAACAAATATTTCTGGATACTTAACAACAATAATTTTTGCATCTATTATTGGTTTTTATTTTATCATAGATGGAAAGATGTTTACTTCATCCCTAAAAAAAGTATCATATGCTCTCTTTTCAAAAAGGACCAATCATAAAATATCAGTAATTCTTAGTGATCTCAACTACGCCTTTTCAGGATATGTTAGAGGGCAACTTACAGATGCCTTTGTCATGATGATATTAATCAGTCTTGTTTTATCAATAATTAAGGTTAATTTTGCTATAGTAATTGGCATATTTGCAGGTCTTGGTAATTTAATACCGTATTTTGGCCCTGTAATTGCATATATTAGTACTGCTATAGTCTGTCTTATCAATGGCGAAATAAATAAGCTGATCATATCTATAATTGCCCTTGTTATTATTCAAGCTGTTGATGGTAATTTTATAGGACCCAAGCTCTTAAGTCGCTCTATTAAAATCCATCCCCTGATAATTATAATATCCCTGATTTTTGGTAATGCAATAGGTGGATTTTTGGGTATGTTACTGGCTGTACCGGTTGGAGCATACTTGAAATTAGTATTTGTCAGATATATAAATAATAGGGCTAAAAAGAAAAAGGAACTTGAGAAAGCAGAAGCTGAGAAGATTAAAAGCAAGCAGTTTATAAAATAATAAAAAAATTTTTAATTATTTTATGGATACTAATTTAATCTAATATCGTCTAATTAATACAGATTTGGAAAATGTAAGAAAATCTTAAGAAAATTTAAAGACATTATTTAAGATTTTTAGTGTAACATTATAAGAGATACTATGGCTATGCCTATAATGTAGAAAGGTGCAAATATGAAAGACAAACAGGAATATATCATAGAAGTGAAAAATGCCAAGAAGATCTATCGGATGGGTAAGGAGCGTATCACTGCAGTGGATGATGTTAGTTTTTTCATTAAAAAAGGAGAATTCTGCTGTTTGTATGGTGCCTCCGGTTCCGGTAAGTCTACATTGCTAAATCTTATGGCAGGTATTGAGAAGTTAACGAGCGGACAGATTATGATTAAGGGACGCAATATACATAGAATGAGTGAAAAGGGCTTGGCTAAGTTTAGACAGAATACTTTAGGATTTGTATTTCAGTCCTATAATCTTCTAAACTCCATGACTGCCCTAGAGAATGTTGAACTGCCCTTAGTTTTTAAGCATATTAGAATTAAGAAAAGACGAAAGTTGGCTCGGGAGATGCTTAATAATGTTGGATTAGGTGACAGGCTTAAGCACAAACCAACGGAAATGAGTGGTGGTCAACAGCAGAGGGTTGGTATAGCCAGAGCCTTTGTCAGTAATCCAGAAATAGTATTTGCCGATGAACCTACCGGTAATCTGGATTCTAAAACAAGCATGGAAGTTATGGACATTATCAAAAACATGGCCAAGGCAAATAATCAAACCATAGTAATGGTTACCCATGACCAAAACTTAACCAAATACGCAGATAGGATAATTCACATCTTCGACGGTAAGATTGAAGAGATAATTGATTTGTCTAAGGCAGATGAGGATGAATCTTTGATAGAGACAGATATGATGCCTGTTGAGCAAACATAAACTGACAATGAGAAGTAGGGACTTGTAATAATGAAATAATAATTTAACAGAATATTATAGGAAGTAGAGGGATATATGATGAGGAAAAAAGCTAAAAAACTTATAACAACATTTTTATCATTATTATTACTGATGATGTGCATTATGGGCAATAATTCATTTGCATATGCACAAGGAGTATATGTTATCAATCCTGATCCTGAAGTATTAGTGCTGGTTCCCGGTGAAACAACAAGGGTTCAAGTACCTATAAAATCTGTGGGAGATGATATTAAAGTACCAACTATTATTGCTGATACTACCGGTACTCCATACACTGTATCTCAACCGGTTATATATACAGTAGGTTTAGATTTTGAAAGAGATATTATCTTTGAGTATTTTAATCAATATTTAGAATTTGATATAACAGTAGCAGAGACTGCAACTATTGGACGTTATTCAATTAATCTATTAATTGATGGCAGTGCCAATAGCAGTAATGAACCTGTTTCAACGGAGTTGGTTGTTAAGACTCAGATACTAGAAGAAAAGGCTCCGCCACAATTAAGTCTTAATAATATTTTGGTTAGTAACTCAATAGTAGGAAAGGACATGGGTTTGTCCTTTAAATTACGTAATGAGGGAGAAATCACTGCAAGAAATATTTATTTAAGCATAGCTTATGGAACTGGTGAAGCTGATTCAGGGATTATCGCTGGCTATACTGCAAAGAATATAAAATTAGAAGATATAGCTGGGGATAATGATATCCTTGTTAACTTACCACTTAAGGCGAGACCCACAGCAACTCCTGGAATTAAGACATTGACAGTTAACCTAGATTACAAAACAGAAGATGGCAAGTCATATAGTGAAAGCCAAGAGATATATGTTAATTTAATGAGAAATGAAGATGCTCCTGATCTTTATTTTGAAGGCTTTACATATAATAAGGATGCTAAGCCCGGGGAAAAGATGGACTTAGTCTTAAACATTAAAAATGAAGGCAAAATAACAGCCATAAATCCCAGGCTTTATGTTGATGAATCCAGTATTGGGTCATCAAAGTTCATAAAGGATTATTATACAGATTATATATCATTAAAAGACATTAAAGCTGACAAATCCATAGAGGCAAAGGTTCCATTGCTGATATCAAAGGAAATTGTCGGCGGCATTAAAGAATTGAAATTGAACTTGGTTTATAATGATGCAGAGGGAGTAGAATATTCAACTCCAATAACCATATACCCGGAAATTCAAGCAGAAGGTATAACCGAAGATGGTAGTCCCATTGTTATCATAAGTAATGTAAAACAGTCTCCCAAAAAGCCTGTTGCTGGTGGAAAGCTAGAGGTGTCCTTTGATATGGAGAATAAAAGTGCCATTGACTTGAACGACTTAAAAATTGGCCTGGCCAATCTGGCAGGAAGTACCTTTATACCGGTCAAATCCGACCCATATCAATACCTTGGAACATTGAAGGCTGGTTCAACCAAGAGGATTACCATGAATTTTACAGTGTCTGAGAATGCTTCTGAGGGCTTAAACACTTTGCCCCTTACCTATTCTTATACTGGGGGCTTACCTAATAATAATATAGACATACCAATACTAGATGTACAGAATGACCTTGGTAGTGCTAGTAAGCCAAGATTGATTATTAGCCAATATAAAACGGATGTTGAGGACTTAAGAGCTGGTTCCGTATTTAACTTTGAATTTGAAGTTAGTAATACTCACTCATCGGTGGCAGCAAAGAATATTATTGTTACCGTATCTGGTAAGGCACCGGGTGGACAGTCAGAGATATTTAGCGTAACCCAAGGTAGCAATAGCTTTTTTATAAGCAAGATAGGTCCAGGAGAAACCGTTACTAATTCCTTAGAAATGAAAGTAAGGAATGATGCGGCAACAGCTGCTTATCCAATGTATGTAACCATAGAATATGAATACGATGGAATAGAGCCTAACCCTACCACAGGTGAGATTGGTGAAACTGAAAACCATGAACTGTCCTTACAGGTTATGGAGAATGCCAGACCTGTTGTAGACTATGTAAGTGTCTATTCATGGGATGGTAATGTAACAGTTGGTAACCCTGCCACAATGTACTTTGAGTTTTATAATATGGGTAAGTCCACCTTAAATAATGTGGTAGCAACTGTTGAAGGAGATTTAACAAGTTCCGGTGGATCAATGTACTTTATGGGTAATGTAATGGCAGGTGATAGATCCTATGCAGAGTTTGAAGTTATTCCTAATGTAGAAGGTATGGCATTTGGTGTAGTAAAGATAACCTATGAAGATAGCAATGGGGATGAACAGGTTTATACTAAGGATTTTGAAACCATGGTTATGGGAGCTCAGATATGGGAACCTGGTTATCCTGACGGCGGAGTAGATGTATTTAACCCTGTTGTGCCAGAGCCTAAAAAAGCCATTCTTCCTATATGGGCATTTGTATTAGTGCTGGTTGTTATAGCAGCCATATTTATACCTGTTACCAGGAAGATTGTTATAAATATATATAAGAAGCAACTACGTAAAAAGGAAGAAATATATTAAGAGCCCTGAAAAAGGTAATAGGAATGGAGGATTAGTGTGAGTAAATTAATCATAATAGAAAGAAATGAAAATGTAGCTAGCAAAGATGAGCTTATAACAAATGTTGCAGATGTAATAGCTGATACAGTTATGGATGATGTAGTAACAGATGAAGTCGTAGCAGAAGATTCCGTAGCAGAAGATATAGTAACAGATGAAGCCGACATGAATATAGAAGAGCTAGGATCTGAGGAGGATATATCTGGTGAGGGACTAGATGGTGATGCTGGATATTCAGAGGATGTTATCAGTGAAGAAGGTTTTGTTGATGAGTTCATGGATTATTCAGGTGAAGATATGATTATGGACCCTGGCTTTGATGATGGGATGTATATGGACCCCGGTTATGATGAAGGGATGTATATGGATCCTGGAATGGAGATGGGTATGGGGGAGGTTAAGGATCCTCTGCTATCCTCATGGCCTTTTGTTATTGGAATTTCATCAGCAGTCCTTGTTGTCAGTATAGTTGTCGGTGCTTTATTAGCTAAGTTGAGAATAAAAAAAGGAATTGATCTCTATGAGGATTAGTGATTTGCTCAGAATGGGCATAAGAAGCTTATTTCGAAGAAAAATAAGAACCCTACTGACGGTTCTAGGAGTTGTAATTGGATGTTTGTTCATTATAATTACAATATCCATAGGTCATGGTATGGATAGAAGCTTTGAAACCCAAGTAAAAGAATATGGAAGCCTGACCACCATAACAGTTAGAAATTATGGTATTATCTATGATGATGATGGTAATTGGGCAGGAAGTAGGGAGCAAAAGCTGGACGAAAATTTGCTAAAGCAAATCGAGGCCTTGGATCATGTTAGGGCTGTTACTCCTGTACTTAATGCCTATGTACAACTTGTATCAGGAAAGTATCAGAGCGGGGTTAATGTAATGGCTATGAAGAAGGAAGTTTTTGAAGATTTTGAATTTCCTGAACTAAGTTTTGGTGAATATCCCACTGATGAGGATAGTTCTACCATTATATTTGGCTATTATATGCCATGGGAATTTTATGAGGAATATGGTAGAGGCTCTAAACAAGTTGATCTTCAAAAAGACAGTATTATTTTTAAGTTCAACCCCTGGCAATATAGGAGAAATGAACGAAAAAGGGAATTCACCCTTCCCCTTAGAAATATAGCCAAAATGGAAGAGACCAATTCTGAGTTTGACTATAATATATACATGGATTTGGAATATTTTAAGAAGATATATCTTCAGTACTGCAACACCTTAACTTTAGAAGATAGGAAGAAGGCAGTAAAGGTATTGGATGAATATGAACAGATTAAACTTAACGTAGATAATATAGACAATGTTGCGGAGGTACAGGATAAGATAAGAGATTTGGGCTTTCAATCCGAAAGTTTGTTGCAATATCTACAGCCTACAATTGATGCTTCAAAAACATTGCAGCTAATATTCTTCTTTCTAGGTGCGGTATCTATGTTTGTATCATCCATCAGTATTGCCAACACCATGGTTATGTCCATCTATGAAAGGACAAAGGAAATTGGTGTTATGAAGGTGCTAGGCTGTGTGGTAAAGGATATAAGAAGCTTATTCCTGTTTGAAGCAGGCATGATTGGCTTTATCGGAGGAGTTGCAGGAGTTGGAATTAGCTTCCTGGCTTCTTACCTTATTAATAAGTACGGTCAGCCAATCTTTGGTGCACTGATGAGCGGAGGAGCACCTATGGGAGATGTGCCAGGAGCCACCTATTCGATTATACCCTTGTATCTACCATTATTAGGACTGGGGATATCAGTCGGTGTAGGCCTATTATCAGGTTATTTCCCTGCAAGACGTGCAACAAAGATCAGTGCTATTGAAGCTATGAGAACTGAAAACTAAAACTATAAATTCAAAGATGTCCATGATTTACTTGTGGGCATCTTTTTATAAACTTTTTTAGGTGAATCTCATCTGAGTAGAATTGATTTTTGCTTAAGATGTGGTATAATGTTCACTAATAAACGGATTTGTTCTTGATATAAGCTCATAATCTGAGCAAACTAAATGAGGTGAAAATATGATATGTAATACATGTGGAAGATATAAGCAAAATGAAGAGGCAAATTTTTGCGAATATTGCGGAACTTCATTTCGTGATGGAAATGCCAATGAAATTAAAACTCCAGGTAATAATCCTACTTATCAAAACTATACAACAGATGGCTCTTCATTTACGCCACCTCCTAGGCAGGAAGCTCTAAATGTTAATCCGAAAGAAAAGACAGTTACATTTTTAGATTGGCTTGGGACTTACCTTATAATGTTTATTCCAATTGTTGGGGGAATAGTTTTTTTAATTATGCTATTTATATGGTCCTTTGGAAATAGTGTTTCGGATAGCAAGAAAAATTGGGCCAGGGCAACTTTGATTTTTTATCTTATTATGATAGTACTTATAATAATATTTATGATAATATCCTTGGGTATGATTGATAATCCATTGTTTAATAATATGATGGATATAGAAAGCAATGAATTATATAATTTATTGAAGGAATATAGATAATCTTAATTCTTTGGGTTAAATGATAACTTATGAAATAGAGAGGAAGATGACATGAGCAAGATTAGGACACGATATGCCCCTAGTCCTACAGGTAAAATGCATGTAGGAAATCTAAGGACTGCCCTGTATGAGTATTTGATTGCAAAACATGAGGGTGGAACCTTTATTTTACGTATTGAAGATACTGACCAGGAAAGATATGTTGATGGAGCCATTGACATTATATATAGAACAATGGAAGGTACAGGACTTATTCATGATGAAGGGCCTGACAAGGATGGTGGTTATGGCCCCTATGTTCAGAGTGAACGTATGGCCACCGGAATTTATTTGAAATATGCTAAACAGCTGGTGGAAAAAGGTGCAGCCTATTATTGCTTTTGTTCAAAGGAGCGTCTGGCATCACTAAAGACTGCAGTTGGTAATATATCAGATGATAACGAGAATGAGGTTAAGGAAATCACCAAATATGACAAGCACTGCCTCCATCTATCTAAGGAAGAAATAGAGGAGAAATTAGCTTCAGGTATACCCTATGTTATTCGTCAGAATAATCCTACTGAGGGAACCACCACATTTCATGATGCTATATTTGGTGATATTACAGTAGATAATGATGAGCTGGATGATATGATATTAATAAAATCAGATGGCTTTCCAACCTATAATTTTGCCAATGTAGTTGATGACCATTTAATGAAGATAACCCATGTGGTAAGGGGTAATGAGTACCTATCTTCCACACCAAAGTATACCAGGTTATATCAGGACTTTGGCTGGGAAGAGCCTGTATATGTTCACCTACCATTGATAACTAATGAAGAACATAAGAAACTTAGTAAACGTAGTGGACATTCTTCATATGAGGATTTACTAGAACAGGGCTTTATATCTGAGGCTATAGTGAATTTTGTAGCCCTACTTGGTTGGAGCTCACCTGATAATAAAGAGATTATGTCCATGGATGAGTTAATTGAAGCCTTCGATTATCATAGTATTAATAAGGCACCGGCTGTATTTGATGTGGTTAAGCTTCGCTGGATGAACGGTGAATATATTAAGATGATGGAGGAAGATAAATTTTATGAGATGGCACTACCTTACATCAAAGATGTAATTCATAAAGAATTGAACTTTAGAAGAATCGCCAGTCTTGTAAAGACAAGAATTGAGACTCTTTGTGATATAAAAGACATGATAGATTTCTTTGAGAAGCTTCCGGAGTATGATGTTTCCATGTTTACTCATAAGAAGATGAAGACAAATTCTGAAAATTCCCTGGAAGTATTAAGAGAACTTTTACCAAGGTTTGAAGCCCTTGAAGATTATTCTGAGAGTGAGATTGAAGCTACGATTAAGTCCTATGTTGCTGAGAAGGGAATTAAGAATGGGCAAGGGCTATGGCCTGTAAGGACAGCTGTTTCAGGTAAGCAGTCAACACCAGGAGGAGCATATGAAATCATGCACATTCTTGGAAAGGAAGAAAGTCTTAATCGCATAAGAATTGCGATTGATAAATTAAGTAAGGACATAAACTAATAAATATTAGTAAAAGGTGCTGCTAAGATTGGAGCTTCCGATTGCTGTAGCACCTTTAAATATATATCCTTATAATAATAATCAAATCCAATGAAACAATTTCTGCATATCTAAGATAGATATCAAATTCTAGGTTACCCTAGTCTCAAGATTAATTTCTGTATATTATTATCCCACAGTTATCAAATTCTAGCTTGTCTAATAGCTGGTCTTGAATCCACATTTTATATCTAAATATATCTTCACATTTATTATAATATGATAAACTGATGTATTAACTGAGGGGATTTATTGTTTTTTGTTAGGTTAGGAGAATAAGATGGAGTTAAATCAGTCACAGAAACAAGCCATAGTACACAAGGATGGTCCTGCCCTTGTACTTGCTGGTCCCGGTTCAGGTAAAACCTTAGTTATTACGAAGAGAACAAAAAACCTTATAGAGGAACATAAAATACCTCAAGGAAATATTCTAGTTATTACATTTACAAGGGCTGCTGCAGGAGAAATGAAAGAAAGATTTTTAAAGCTAGTAGGAGCAAATAGAACTAGTGTATCTTTTGGAACATTTCACAGTATCTTTTTTACAATCTTAAAGTATGCCTATAACTTAGGTGCGGGAAACATTATTAGGGAGGACGAAAGATTAAACTGTGTAAAAGATATAGTTCATCGTATGGGACTAGAGTATGAGGACGAAAAGGAATTTATAGCAGGTTTATTATCGGAAATAAGTTTGGTAAAGGGCAACCGTATTAAGCTTTCAGGTTATTATTCCATAAGCTGTGGAGATGAAGTTTTTAGAAATATATACAGGGAATATAATAAGAGAATACGTAGTGCTAATCGTATTGACTTTGATGATATGCTCTTGTTATGTTATGAGCTCTTATCTGAACGGCCAGATATATTAAGGCTATGGCAGGACAAGTATAAGTATATATTAATAGATGAATTTCAAGATATTAATATTCTACAGTATGACATTATTCGAATGTTGGCCAAACCCATGAACAACTTGTTTGTTGTAGGAGATGATGACCAATCCATTTATAGATTTCGTGGAGCTAAACCAGAAATTATGTTGAATTTCCCAAAGGATTATCCAGGTTGTCAGCAGATATTACTAAGCACTAATTATAGATCGGGTATAAATATTATTAAGGCTACAAGTAATCTGATATCTCATAATAAAAACCGTTTTCAAAAGAAATCTGAAGTTTATAAAAGTAGTGGTGGGCAAGTAATAAGCAAAAGTTTTGCTACAATGGCACAGCAAAATCAAAAGCTTGTTGAGACTATTTTAGAATTGTGTAAAAGTGGTGTACCTCTTCAGGAGATGGCTATACTGGTTCGTACTAATATTGGCTCAGGAGCCATAATTCACAAATTAATGGAGTACAACATAGCCTTTTGTCTAGATGGTAATTTACCCAATATATATGACCATTGGATTTGTCAAGACGTGATATCTTATATGGAGATTGCCATGGGTGATACGGGGAGAGGGCTATACTTAAGGATAATAAATAGACCAAAGCGTTATATAAGTAGGGAATGCTTTGACAGTCCTGAAGTGGATTTTGAGAGCCTTAAAGTATATTATGAGGATAAGGAGTGGATGCTTGAAAGAATCGACCAATTGGAGTATGACCTTGCCATGATTTCCACAATGAAGCCTTTTGCTGCTATTCAATATATCAGGAGAGGGATTGGATATGATGAATTTTTAAAGGAATATGCAGAACTTAGAAAAATGAATGCTGAGGAGCTTTATGATGTTTTAGATGAAATTCAGGAAAGCTCCAGAGGTTTTAATACTTTCGCAGAATGGTTTACTCATATAGAAGAATACAAGGAAGAAGTAAAAAAGCAAGCACAGATAAATAGATATAATAGTTCACAGGGAGTTCATATTATGACTATGCATAGCTCCAAAGGACTGGAGTTTAACACAGTGTTTCTTGTGGATGCCAATGAAGGCATTACCCCTCATAAAAAGGCGGTTTTGCCTGATGATATAGAAGAGGAGAGGCGACTGTTTTATGTAGCCATGACTAGAGCAAAAGAGCAACTGTACATATTCAATCCCAAAGAGCGATATAATAAAGAAATGATGCCATCTCGTTTTATAGATGAAATCAGTATTAAATTATGAAAGGGTGTTGCTAGGCAACACCCTTTTAGCTCATAAAATTATATTATTCCTCATCGTTGTCTGAGAAGTCATCAAAATCATCGTCATCTTCATCATAAAAGTCATCAAACTCATCATCGAACAATTCATCAAATTCCTGTGCATCTAACAATTCTTCAAAAGCATCAGCTACAGCTTCAAACTCATCGTCATCATCAATACTAAGAAGCTGTGGTTCATCATCGTCATCTTCTTGTATAAAGCGATACAGGAATACGTTCTCATCATCTTCTTCATCAATAGATTGAAGAGCAATATATTCTTTATCATCTACTTCAAAGATATCAAGAACTATGCACTGCATCTCAGAGCCATCATCTAATGATAATGTAATGGTGTCATACATATGGTCATGACCGCATCCGCAACTATCGTTATGGTTATGTTCGCTCATAATACTACCTCGCTTATTAAAATTTACCTCTAAAATCAATGTTAGAGGAATATACATAGAATGTATCAGATTACGGAAAAAAATGCAAGTAGAATAATACATAATTTTCATAAAATATATTGACTTTAAATAAAAATATTTTAAAATAAATACTGGATACAATCCATTATAATAACATTGTAGAGAGGGGTAAATTTTGGTGGTTACTACCAAGGAATTTTACGAAGATATGGATGAAGAATATCCTAAGAATGAAGTAAAAGGCCATAAGGTATCTGGGCAAACTAAGACGAAGGTGCCTCCAGATACACCAATTGATAAGTATGAGGCCAAGATGCGTCTTGAACGAGAGAAAAAAGTGATGCAAAAAAAGATGATTGATGAAGAGTACAGTAAACAAAAAAGCCCGATGAAGCATAAGAAAACCTCAAAGACTAATTGGACCAAGTATTATGAGAATGGGCTATTGGACGATGATGATTATACCTATTAACTTAGAAGTCCTAACCAGCTTACCAGAAAATTTGTAAACTCATAATACTAATCTGTGATATAATAAATAAAAACATCTTAAGAATATATTCTTAAGATGTTTTTTGATAATTTGTAAACTGTGCCTGTCACTTTGGAGGAATTTTTATGACTGAAGATATAAAGGAAATTAAAATATCTGTAAGGAATCTGGTGGAATTTATCTTAAGATCGGGGGATCTAGATAATTCCCATGGCAGCAGAAATGAAGTAGAGGCCATGCAGGCGGGAAGCCGTATCCACAGGAAACTACAGAAACAGATGGGTGCAAACTATATAGCAGAAGTACCTCTTAGTATTACTTTCCCTGTAACCCATGGGGATGTGACTTTTGAATTAACTATAGAGGGTAGAGCAGATGGTATAATCGAAAATGATATATCAGATGATTTCTCCATGCTTATCTTTGAAGAAGCAGACAAGGATAATCCGGAGATAACTATAGATGAGATTAAGGGTGTATATATGGACCTTGCTTATCTTAAGGAGCCTATAGGAGTACATATGGCACAAGCTATGTGTTATGGATATATATATGGGACTAAGTATCAGCATAAGCAAATAGGGATACAAGTAACATATTGTAATCTGGAGACAGAAAATCTAAAATATTTTAAGGAGGTCTTTACTTTAGAGGAGCTTACCCATTGGTTTGATCAATTAATAAGGGAATATGCTAAATGGGCTGTCTGGCAGATGAAATGGAATGTTATAAGAGATGTTGAAATCATGAAACTTGATTTTCCCTTCCCTTATAGACCGGGCCAAAAGGAGTTGGTGGAAGGAGTATATAAGACCATATTAAGAAAGAAAAAGTTGTTTATTGAAGCACCTACTGGAGTTGGCAAAACCTTAGCCACTGTGTTTCCCACAGTTAAGGCAATGGGGATGGGGATAGCCACAAAGATTTTTTATCTTACAGCAAAGACCATCACAAGGACTGTGGCTGAGGATACATTTCATT
>JAAYRE010000047.1 GCA_012518935.1 Clostridiales bacterium | reverse complement strand
TTTCCGAAAGTAAATTGACGCTATCACAATAACAAGGTGATGTTGACTAAAATATTAAGTGGTACTATAATATTAAATAGTGTCTTGCTTGCTAATATTGCATTAATTTGTATATAAGAGTAAGCAATACTTGTTCTTTGAAGAATTTTACTCCGCCAGTTTCGGCAGGAGGTTTTTTGTTCTAATATTAAATATAATAATAAGGCTAGTGATAAAATGAAAGGACTTAGATTATGATTAAAAAAATAATGCAGAGTATACGTGAATATAAGCTTCCCACAATTTTAACAGCTCTTTTTATGGTTGGAGAAGCCATAATTGAATGTGCAATCCCATTTATCATTGCTAAATTAATTAATAGTATTCAGGTTGATAGCTTGGAAATGACAGCTATTATAAAGGCAGGACTAATATTAGTTGCCTTGGCTTTTATATCACTGTTATTTGGAGGCATGGGTGGTGTTACCAGTGCCAAGGCCTCAGCCGGGTTTGCAAAGAATCTGCGAGAAGACTTATTTGCTAAAGTACAGACCTTCTCTTTTGGAAATATTGATAAATTTTCTTCAGCATCCTTGGTAACACGAATGACTACCGATATTGGTTATGTCCAGATGGCTTATATGATGACTATAAGAACTGCCATACGAGCACCACTATTAATGATTTTTTCAATAGTCATGGCATACATTATGGGTGGGAAACTTGCCATGTCATTTGTGATAATTATACCGATATTAGGTTTTGGACTGTTTTTGATAATTCGCAATGCTATGCCTGCATTTCGCCGTGTATTTAGAAAATATGATAAATTAAATCAATCCATAGAAGAGAATGTAAGTGCTATGCGGACTGTAAAGGGCTTTTCAAGGGAAGAATATGAAAAGAATAAATTTGGTGCCGCATCAGAGGATATCTATAAGGATTTTATTAAGGCAGAACGGATTGTAGCCCTGAATGCACCCTTAATGCAGTTTTGTATTTATCTTAATATGATATTTGTACTTATTGTTGGATCCTACCTAATAGTATCCAGTGGTGGTTCTTTATTAGGAGTAGGTGAAATATCTGCCATGATTACCTATGGAATGAAGATTTTGTTGCAACTTATGTTTCTTTCAATGATATTTGTCATGCTTACTATTTCAAATGAATCCATTAGGCGTATTACTGAAGTCCTAGATGAAACACCATCTTTCACAGATTCAGAAAACCCAATAACCGTGGTTAAATCAGGTTCAATTGACTTTAATAAAGTTAATTTCAAATATTCAAAGGAAGCAGAAAAAAACGCTCTTTCTGATATTAACCTTCATATTAAATCAGGCATGACAGTGGGTATTATAGGAGGTACAGGGTCAGGTAAGTCCTCTCTGATTCAACTGATACCAAGGCTTTATGATGTAACTGAAGGAAATGTTATGGTTGGCGGTACCGATGTCAAGGACTATGAATTAGCTACCCTCAGGAACTCAGTAGCTATTGTACTGCAAAAGAACCTACTATTTTCAGGTACAATAAAGGAAAATCTCCTCTGGGGTAATGAGAAGGCTACAGATGAAGAAATCATTGAAGCCTGTCGTCTTGCCCAGGCCCATGACTTTATTATGTCATTTCCTGACGGTTATGAAACCATAATAGAACAGGGTGGAACCAATGTATCTGGTGGACAAAAGCAGCGTCTTTGTATAGCCAGAGCTTTACTAAAAAAGCCAAAAGTTCTAATATTAGATGATTCAACAAGTGCAGTTGACACTAAGACAGATGCACTTATTCGTGCTGGTTTTCGTGATTACATTCCTGAAACAACAAAGATTATTATTGCACAACGGGTTGCCTCTGTTGAAGATGCTGATATGATAATAGTTATGGATAACGGTAGAATTTCAGCTACTGGAACCCATGATGAATTATTAAGGACTAGTGATATATATAAGGAAATATATGAGCAGCAGGTTGGAAGGGGTGAAGATAATGAGTAAGCAGATTAAGCAGAAAAGGAAGCTAGACGGTAAGGTATTAGGCAGGCTAATCCGCATGCTTTTTAAATTCTATCCTGTGATGGTACCTGTAACAATGGTTTGTATTGTATTATCTGCAATTGTGACTGCCTTACCAGCTATATTTCAACAGAAGGTTCTTGCGGTGGTTACTGGATATCTAGAAGCTGGTAATTTTGACTGGACAATAGCAAAAACAGAAGTCTTGCCTTTGGTAGGTGTATTGATTGTTCTATATATACTTTCAATTGTTTTAATCACAATCTACTCTCAGATTATGACTTTTATTACTCAAGGCTTTTTAAATAAAATGAGGCGTAAGCTCTTTGATGGGATGCAGAATCTACCAATTAAGTTTTTTGATACCTATAAACATGGGGATATTATGAGTTATTACACCAATGATATAGATAGTCTTCGTCAACTTATATCACAATCAATACCAAATCTACTTAGGTCTGCAGTTATTGTTATATCTGTGCTGAGTATTATGCTTTGGTATAGTTTATGGATGACATTAGTTGTAATGCTTGGTGTTCTTGTTATGATACTTGTTTCAAAGAAAATAGGTGGCGGCTCCGCCAAGTATTTTATTCGTCAGCAAGGCTCCATTGGTAAATCAGAAGGCTATATTCAAGAAATGATGAATGGTCAAAAGGTAATAAAAGTTTTTAATCACGAAGAAAGGGCAATAGAAGAGTTTAATAAGATAAATGAAGAACTGTTCCAAGACAGTTATAAAGCTCATGCCTATGCCAACTCTATGGGGCCAATTATCATGAATATAGGTAATTTACTCTATGTTCTATGTGCTATTGTAGGTGGATTATTCTTAATCTTAGGTGTTAATAACATAAGTATATCTGGTCTTGTATTCTCCATAGATATACTTGTACCTTTCCTAAATATGACCAAACAGTTTACAGGTAATATTAATCAAGTGTCTCAGCAGATTAATTCAGTTGTTATGGCTATGGCAGGGGCAGAACGTGTATTTAGCCTTATGGATCAAGAACCTGAGGTTGATGAAGGATATGTTACCCTTGTAAATTGTAAATATGATAATAAGGGTAACATTGTTGAGACAAAAGAAAGGACCCATCATTGGGCATGGAAACATCCCCATAAGGATGGAACCCTGACATATAAAGAGTTACAAGGTGATGTTCGTATCGATGATGTGGATTTTGGTTATGAACCAGATAAAAAAGTATTACATGGTATATCAGTATATGCTGAACCTGGACAAAAGATTGCCTTCGTGGGAGCTACCGGAGCAGGCAAGACTACAATAATTAATCTGCTCAATCGTTTTTATGATATTGCAGACGGAAAGATTTACTACGACGGTATTAATATTAATAAGATTAAGAAGTCAGACCTCCGCAGAAGTCTAGGTATAGTATTGCAGGAGACTAATCTTTTTACTGGTAAAGTTATAGATAATATTCGATATGGTAGATTAGATGCCACAGATGAGGAATGTATTGAAGCAGCTCGTCTTGTAGGAGCAGACGACTTTATAACAAGATTACCAAAGGGATATGAGACTGAGTTAATGGCCAATGGCTCTAACCTTTCACAGGGTCAACGACAGCTTATAGCAATTGCCAGGGCAGCCGTGGCATATCCTCCTGTTCTTATTCTTGATGAGGCCACATCATCAATAGACACCCGTACAGAATCCATAGTACAAAGGGGTATGGATAAGCTGATGGAAGGTAGAACAGTATTTGTTATTGCCCATCGTTTGTCAACTATTATGAATTCAGATGTTATTATGGTTCTTGACCATGGCAGGATAATTGAGAGGGGCAATCATGAGAAATTAATTGCTCAAAAAGGAACCTATTATCAATTATATACAGGTGCCTTCGAACTCGAATAATATTAACGGATTTTAAGCTTCCTATAAGCTGACGCAATTAAGTTTTCAATATATTTGAAAAATTTAGTAAGCAGATACAAGGTCTGATTGGCCAGTAGGGTAAAGACCACCAGTACAAGTATGGATTGATATGATAAACTGGTCAAAGTAAATAATTCCTTAAGGAAAATCAATGAAACTATAAATATAGTAACCATTGATATTAGTAGGATTCTTTTGTAATTATTGTAAGGTTTGCAGATATTATGAAGAACAAGAAAACCCACTACAGTTAAAATAATGGCACAGATTGTGGACATTTCATCAGTAGGAAGTTCAAAGGCAAGATAAAACAGCATAACACCAATGATTAGACCTACATTGGTTATTCCACCGGGAATAGCCCTGGATATAACATTTCGTAAGAAACTACCCTTAACAAGGCTTTCATTAGGCTCCATAGTAAGTAGTGTAGATGGAATACCTATTGTTACAATACTAATAAGGCTAAGTTGGGCAGGTGTGAGAGGGTATGGCAATGTAAATATTAAGGTTATAATTGCCATTACAAATGAGAAAATATTTTTTACTAGAAATAAGACAGCACTTCTTTCAATATTATTTATAACACGACGACCCTCCATAACAACGGAGGGTAATGAGGCAAAATCTGAATTAAGCAATACAATATTTGAAACCTGGCAGGCGACCTCACTACCGGAAGCCATGGCTACACTGCAATCGGCTTCCTTAAGAGCCAAAACATCATTGATACCATCCCCTGTCATGGCAACAGTGTGCTTGTCAGCTTTCATAGCTCTTACGAGTTTTCTCTTAAGCTCAGGGGTAACTCTTCCAAAGACAGTGTACTCCCTTGCAGCCTTACGGATTTTTCTATCGCTGTCAAGGCTACGGGCATCTATGAATTTATGGGCATTTTCAATTTCTGCCCGCTTTGATACCTCAGATACAGTCAGAGGATTATCACCAGAAATAACTTTAATCTTGACTCCTTGCTCTTGAAAGTATTTAAATGTTTCAGGAGCATTTTTTCTTATCTTATTAGATAGAAGTATTAGGGCTATGGGATATATCTCATCCCTTAAGACTTCATCTAAGAGCTGGCCTTCATACATGGACAGTAGAAGAACTCTACAGCCTTTATTAGAATAATAGTCAATCTTATCACTATAGAGCTTATAATTATCTCCTAGGATAATTTCTGGTGCACCTAGAATATATACACCACCTTCATCAAAAGAAACACCACCATATTTTCTAACTGAAGTAAAAGGTAAGACTTCACTGGCTCTTTGGCTTGGCTTATCTGTAAAATAACGACGTAGGGCTGCCATGGTGTCATTATCATCCCCCAAGGAATGAACATAATCAGCCATGATTATCCTTATATCATCTTCATTAAATCCCTCTTTTGATAGAATATAGATATCATCTACAATCATTTTATTCTCAGTTATGGTACCTGTTTTGTCAACACAGAGGGTATCTACTCTAGCTAGAGTTTCAATACAGTCCATATCATGGACCACAGTTTTTCCCCTTCCAAGTCTAATGACTGCTGCTGTTAGGGCAATACTTGTAAGGAGATAGAGACCTTCAGGAATCATTCCAACTAAGGCACCAACAGTAGAAACAATTCCAGCTTCAAGCTCACGACCTAGCCATACTATCTCTTTGATAGCCATAATTACGCCCAGAGGTAGTATAACAATTCCTATACCCCTGACAAGATTGGATAGTGAGCGCATCATTTCAGAGCTTTTAGATTTGCTTTTTTTCTTGGATTCTAAGGTAAGACGGGAGATATAAGAGTTTTTGCCCACATGTGTAAGCCTGGCTAAAACTGAACTGCTGACGACAAAACTACCACTCATTAGTTTATCACCAACATTCTTCTTAATCTCATCAGCTTCTCCTGTCATAAGGGCTTCATTCACCTGACAAGAGCCTGAAACAACTACAGCATCAGCAAAGATCTGGTTTCCCTGTGAAAAGACAACAATATCATCTCGAACAGTATCTTCTACATCAATAAATTTGCTTACACCATCTCTTATGACTGTGCTTTTGGGTGTACTTAATATATTCAGGTTATCCATTGTTCTTTTTGCCCGAAGCTCCTGAACAATACATATCAAGGTATTGAATATAACAACAGGCATGAAAGTTAGGTTTCTCCATGACCCAATTGCGATAACGCATCCTGCAAGAATAAAAAATATTATATTAAAATAGGTAAAGAGATTCTTTCTTATTATTTGCCACACTGATTTTGTAGGAGGCTCAACTGGAACATTACTATACCCATTAATCATCCTATCTGATACCTGTTCGCTGGTAAGCCCCGTATCAGGTGATGTTGCAATCTCAGGTATTATAACAGGCTGGTATTTTTCTAATTCTAGTATGTTATTCTCCATATTCTTATCCCCTCAAACCTAAATACTTATAATAATACATAAAACTCCTATTTATATAAATAATAACACATTATATAAGATAGTGGTGAACATTTTATATTAAATTACGAAATAAAAGAAGGTAATATATCAAAAAGTTTACTCTTTTGAGATATTACCTTGTTAAATTATTATGTATATTTGGATCATTCAATGAATTCATTATCAGTTATAATCTTATTTTTACCGGAAAATTTGGCCTGATACATTAGTTTATCAGCCAATTGGAAGAAATCATGGGCATTACAATCCGGTGAAGGATAAGCTGCAATTCCGCAACTGAAGGTGATATTCAGATTAGGGGGGGACATCAAACTTATGTTTATAGATATTCTTTCGTGCATTTTCTATCATAGATTTTGCTTCCTTAGGACTTGTATTTGGAAAAATAATTGTAAACTCCTCACCGCCATAACGGTATACATATCCCTTGGTACTACAGCAAGCTTGTAACTGTGATGCTATATATATAAGGACGTTATTGGCTTTTTCGTGTCCCCATGTATCGTTAACATTTTTAAAGTTATCAATGTCAATAACTGCTAAGGTTAAGGGTCTCTCATTACTTTTTATATGTGCATCTAAAGCAGTAAAAAAACTTGCTATATTATAGAGCCCGGTTAAAGGGTCACACTTTATTAATTCTTCTAATTGTAACTGCTTAAAGGCTCCTTCTTTAATAAGATCATTTTTATCCTTCTCAACTGAAGTGACAAGATTAGCTATAAGATTACAACCAATTATAAGAATAATAGCAATATAGACTTCTATTGCATGCAATAAATCATTCTCCTGTGAATCTGTAAGAGAAACTATGGAACTTATTATGATTAGAACAATAGATATAATAGTTATAATATTCGTAATTTTTCTATCGCTATAAATGACAGTTAATATAAGAGGTATAATAAATAAGAGTAAGGTAAATACAAACACATTATGTACACAGGCAATTATAAATATCTGTAAGGTTAAAATAAGTATAGAATAGAAGTTTTTTGTTGTATCAGAAAGCTTCTTATTCTTTATAATAATTCTTCCTATGAAAACCAACAAAAAATAACCAATAGAAGGTAGAATGATATAAAATATAATATAAGTAGGTATAGGTAATTTTATCATTTCAGGAAGAAATTGAATCATTAATATTGATACAAGAATCTCCAAAACAAAAGTAATCCATGCAATTAAAAATGCCACTTTATTTAAACTTTGGCGACATTTTTTATATATATCAGAAAATTGTCTCATAATATTCCACCTCTTAAGAATCAATGTATAGGTATTTGTTCCTATTATACATGTAATAGTCATTAGATGCAAAGGGAATTTACATATTTTTAACTGTACAATCACAATTTACACATAGTGGTGGCATGGTTAGATTTGAAACTTAATCTAGAATACCAATAGATACTATGTTATTATTAATGGGTAAGCATATAAACGTATTACACTTAAGACAACTCTAAAACTCTAAAAATACAATAGAAGGGGTGTTTACATGAAATTTCAAATTAGTCAGGAAATGTTGAAAAATGGATCCTTTTTTTACCGTGAAGATGAGGCCTTCTCAGGCGTTAATAAGATTGCCTCAAAAGTTATGCATGATGTTGAATTAGTTTTTGGATGTGCACCACATGCAACTAATGAAAGAAAGGATCTTGGAAAATGTGCTGTTATTTATGGAACAGTTGATCGTAGCCCTATACTTGATGAACTTGAGGAAAAAAAGTTAATTGATTTATCAAAAGTAAGAGGAAAACGAGAAGTTTACTTATTCCAGGTAATTAGTAATCCCATGGATGGTGTGGAATCAGCACTGGTTATTGCAGGTAGTGATAAGCGTGGAACAATTTACGGACTTTTTTATCTTTCAGAACAACTTGGAGTATCTCCGCTAGTGGATTGGTGCGATGTTAAGCCACAGCAAAAGGAACTAGTATCTTTTGAAGAGGATTTATTATATATATCAAAAGAGCCATCCGTTCGTTATAGAGGATTTTTTATCAATGATGAATGGCCTGCATTTGGAACTTGGACAAATACTAAATTTGGTGGATTTAATGCAAAGATGTATGAGCATGTATTTGAATTACTCCTAAGATTAAAGGGCAATTATATGTGGCCAGCAATGTGGTCAGCTCAGTTTTCTCTAGACGGTCCAGGGCTTGCAAATGCGGAACTGGCAGATGAATTAGGAGTAGTTATGGGTGCTTCCCATCACGAGCCATGTTGTCGTAATGG
>JAAYRE010000046.1 GCA_012518935.1 Clostridiales bacterium | reverse complement strand
CTGTTTGAATAAAATATCCACTTTTCTCATTATTATTCATATTTATTAATTAATATTATCAATTTTATCTGTTCTTACCCTACCATACCTGTGAACCTATATAGTAAAAACCTTTACTTTCTTCTAGATACACTGGAATAATTTGACCAATTAGGCTTTTATCCCCAGGAAAATGTACCAACATATTATTGCTTAATCTACCGGTTAGAAGGTTCTCATCCTGTGAGTTTACTTCCTCAACCAAAACTTTTTGCACCGTATGTTCATCTTTCCCCGCTGAAAGTGATGATAATGATTGTATTTCTGCAAGTAGTCTTTCAAATCTCTCCTTGGCTACAGACTCTTCTATCTGGTTATCCATAGTGGCTGCTGGGGTGCCGGTTCGTTTTGAATAAAGGAATGTAAAGGCACTATCAAAATTAACTTTTCTAACAACATCCATGGTTTCAAGGAAGTCCTCTTCAGTTTCTCCAGGAAAACCTACAATAATATCTGTTGTAAGTGAAATATCAGGAACTGCTTTACTTATTCTATCTACTAAATCAAGATAATCTTCCTTAGTATATTTTCGGTTCATTATTTTGAGAAGTCTTGAGCTTCCAGACTGTAAAGGAAGATGAAGATGCTTACATATTTTTTTAGAATCTCTCATTACATCAATCAATTCCTGAGATAAATCCTTAGGATGAGATGTCATAAAGCGGATTCTTTCTATGCCTTCAATCTTTTCTATTTCCCTTAAAAGTTCAGCAAAAGTAACCCTTGGTTCCAGATTCTTGCCATACGAATTAACATTTTGGCCTAAGAGCATTACTTCTACTACACCATCGGCAGCCAGTGCTTTTACCTCATCAATTATATCCTTAGGACTACGACTTCTTTCCCGTCCTCTTACATAGGGCACAATACAATAACTACAATAGTTATTACAACCAAATATAATATTTACTCCAGCCTTAAAAGAATATTTTCTCTCATTTGGCAGGTTTTCAACTATCATCTCAGTATCTTTCCATAGGTCAATTACCATCTTGTCCGACTGTTTTACTGCTGTTTTTTCATTATCAAGTCTTGTTTTAATAAGCTCGGCCAACTTAAATATATTGTGGGTACCGAATATAATGTCTACAAAAGGATAGCTTTCTTTTATCTTGTCTACAGCAGTAGTCTCTTGCATCATACAACCACATAAGGCAACCAACATGCCGGGGCGACTCTTTTTTAGCTTACCCACATATCCAAGCCTACCAAATACACGGTTATTTGCATTCTCTCTAACGGTACATGTATTATAAAGAACAAAATCAGCATCCTCAGTATCTGTTTCTTTATACCCAATCTGCCTAAGTATTCCAGATATTTTCTCAGAATCACGACTATTCATCTGGCATCCAAAGGTTTCAATATGATAGGTTTTAATAATTTTTGTTTTCTCATATTCAATATCATACATAGCCTTAAGTTCATTTATAATATCAAGCTGTTTTGCAGCTTCAATTTCATTAATATTTCTTGTATTTTCCACCTTATCCTCCTCTGCAGTTAACAATTTGTCAATAGTGACATCACTATGCGTAGCATTGCGATTGTACGGTTTACAAAATGTCAATTTTTCCAGTATCTATATACAGGCTCCCAGCTCTAGTAAAATAAGTTTTACTTCCTCAAAGGTTGATAAACGATATTTTATATCTAGGGGGAAGTTGGCATACTCATCAACTGTCTCTATGGTTATTGCTGGTTTAATAAATCTTTCTGAAAAATAGTGTACAGTATTTCCGCCAGAATCTCCATAGTCAATTTCATCTTCTTTTTTAACAAGGCCATATCCAGTTACATTTTTTAGATGTTTTGCTATATTATAATTAATTTCATTATATTTATCATTCATACTGTTTCGATAATAGTAAATGTACTTACCTCTTGAATGAAAATCAAAAAAGCACCTTATGGGATACTTATGAAATATTTCAATTAAAGTCTTTGTTTCATTCTCACTGGCTGCATAATCATGACTTCCTTTTGGTTTCCATGTCCTACAGGGGAAATTTCTATTAATATCAACTGCCCTGGCATTGAATTTCCACTGTGCACAAGGAATACCCATCTGCTTTATCTTATATCTAAGTTCTTTATTATGTATAGAATTAAAGCCATTTAATGATATCATATATCCATCAGGATTTAATAGTGGAATCATTAGGAATGTGTAGGTTTGCAATAATTCATATACACACTTTTCTATTATCATTTTATTATAATAACTTTCATTACTATGAAGTACAATATTATTATAGGTAGATTTTACTTTTAGGTCATATAATTTCTTTGTCCTCTTATAAGATTCATACTTATCGGCATAATCCTCCGCCAACTTCATTATGACTATGGGGTTGATGGTTTCCCTACCATGAACTCCACCGCAAAATAATATATGCCTTCTACCTAATCCCAACTGTAGCATAATAATGTCACGATTGTCATGGGATTTGCCAATCGTGACATATTTTAAAATATTCTTATATTGTTTGGTAAGTGTCCCAGCATCTGTCACTAAGTCTTCATAGTAATAATTGGGCTGGTTAAAATCGATAATCATATGCATACTCCCATCCATACTTCCATTACAACTTATGAAAATAATGTGAAAGTTATGCTTATAGCATACCATTTACCATAAGATCATGAAGATTATTTTATTTTATAGAAAATTTCTGCCAGGGGTGATTCTTCTGATAAAATAAGGGTTTTATTTGAACCGTTTAAGGATGCTCTAGCTGCTTCTAAGGCTCTTACAAATGTATAGAAATCACTTTTCGTTTCATCAGAGTAGGCATTTGATAAAATTCTCATATACTCAGCTTCACCCTCAGCTATGGTTCTAGCAGCTTCTGTCTGAGCGTTTGAAATACTAATTTCAAATTCTTTATCTGTATTATTACGGATAATCTGTGCTTCAGATTCACCCTCTGCGGTGTATGTAGCTGCCATCTGTGCACGCTCTGAAATCATTCTTTCAAATACAGCATTCTTATTATCACTAGGTAGATCTAGATGCTTATTCTCAACAGTAATTAGATGAATACCATATGACTCCAATGAATCACCGATTTCTTCCATGAAAGCTGCATTTAATTCACCATCTCTGCCACTTATAACCTCATTCTGAGTATTACTACTAATCACATTTTTCATGGCGTTATATACATTAGTATTTATTCTACCTTCTGCTACAGGTATTGAGGAATTAACAGTCTGGGCAAATAATATAGGGTCTTGTATTCGCCATAATACATATGAGTCTGCGACCATAGTCTTCTTATCCACTGTTATTACATCGGATTCAGGCATATCATAGAACTGAATATCCTTAGGTAATTTGTCTACTGACTCGAGAAAAGGAGTCTTAAAAGACAAACCTGCACTATCTATTACACGCTCAATTTTACCAAACTTCTTAACTAAGGTAAATTCATTTTCCTTAGTAATTACCAATGAATTTGATAATAATACAATTGCTGCGATTACTAAAAGAACAAATATAAATCCAAAAATCTTTTTAATTTTCTTACCCATTAATTATTACCTCCTTCCATAAAGGACTCAAGGGGTAGGATTTTACTAACATTTGTACCACTATCGATGATAACTTTCATTGAAGGTAGTATATCTTCCATTGCTTCATAGAACATTCTTTCCTTAGTTATAAGAGGATACTTGATATATTCTTGGTACATTTCATTAAATCTTGCCACTTCAGCTTGTGCTTCATTTATCCTCTTTGTTTTTGTAGCCTCAGCCTGCTGAAGTATTTTATCAACCTCGGCTTCTGCCTGGGGTAATCTTTCATTTTTGTATTTTGTAGCATTATTAATGGCGGTTTCCTTACCTTGCTTAGCGGTCTCAACGGACTTAAAGGCTTCCATAACTTCTGCTGTAGGAGGTTCGGAATCTTGAATTGTAATATTTACAAGCATAAGCCCTATATCTCGCTCTAAAAGTTTCTCGATTATTGTTTCCTTGATTTTTGATTGAATTTCATATTTTCCATCTGTAATAACAGAATCAACATCATAAGAGCCAACAATGGTACGTATGTGACTTTGGGCTATGTTTTTAAGTATTGTAACAGGGTCTGATGAAGCATAGAGATATTTAATAGGATCTGATACTTTATATTCAACATAAAAATCAACATTTACAAAGTTAAAGTCTCTTGTAATCATCATAGATTCTGTCTCTATAGGTTGATTGGTAACCTCATCATATCCAATGGGAAATCCATTGATGGTAGTATCAACCTTCTGGACTTTCTGGATAAGGGGAATCTTTAGATGTAATCCTGCATCAGTAACATTCTTTGCCTTTCCAAAGGTGGTTACAACTGCCTGTTCTTGTTCTTTTATAGTGTAAAATGAGCCTAAGCCTATAATAGCTATGACTGCAACTACTAAAATAAAAATCAAGACATTTTTAATCTTTTTGAAAAACTGCCGGATATCATCACCCGAAGGAAAGTCATATACATCATTATATCTTGCCATATTTATACCTTCTTTCTTTTTTATTAAACTATTATTAATGCCTTATCTGTCCATCTCCAAAAATAATATATTTTGTAGTGGTTAGTGCCTTTAAACCCATGGGACCTCTGGCATGAAGTTTCTGAGTGCTGATGCCGATTTCAGCTCCAAATCCAAACTCATTACCATCAGTAAATCTAGTGGAAGCATTTACATAAACTGCAGCGGAGTCAATCTCATTCTGGAACCTAAGGGCATTACTATAATCCTTGGTTACGATGGCATCTGAATGTTTTGTATTATATTTATTGATATGATCAATAGCATCATCAAGGCTATCTACTATCTTTAAAGAGATAATCTTATCAAGGTATTCCCTACCATAATCTTCTTCAGTAGCTTCCATGCAACCTGGGCATATCTTACAAGCCCTTTCATCTGCACGTATCTCAATACCCTTTTCATCAAGTCTCTTATATAAAAGAGGAATAAAATCTTTGCTGATTTTCTCATGAATAACCAGGGATTCACAGGTATTGCAGACTCCAATTCTCTGTGTTTTTGCGTTGTCAATAATGTCAAGAGCCATATCAAAATCAGCATATTCATCAACATAGATATGACAATTACCGGTACCGGTTTCAATAACAGGTATCCTACTATTGTTTTTAACTAAGTCAATAAGTCCTTTGCCACCTCTAGGAATCAGTACATCTATGTATTCATTCATCTTCATCATACTGTTTACTAATTCCCTAGATGTATCTTCAATTAAATGAACAGCATCCTTTGAAACACCATATGTTTCAAGCCCCTGGTGTAGTGCCCTAATAATTGCTTTATTTGAATTAATTGCATCGCTACCTCCCCTAAGGATTACAGCGTTTCCAGTCTTAAAGCATAAACCAAAAGCATCTGCAGTAACATTTGGACGGGACTCATATATAATACCTATAACACCAAGGGGAACCCGCTTTTCCCCGATAGTTAGTCCATTGGGACGTAATTTCATAGATAAAACCTCTCCAACAGGGTCTGGAAGGCCTGCTATCTGAATCAAACCATCAGCCATGTCCTTTATTCTATCAGGAGTAAGTATTAATCTGTCAATTAAGGATTCCTTAACACCATTTTCCTTAGATAGCTTTACGTCCTCCCTATTAGCCTTTAGTATATCATCCTGCATCTTGATTAGGGAATTGGCACAGGCTTTTATGACAGTATTTTTTTCATCTTGAAGTAGTAGAGCCAGTTTGCTGGAAGCCTTTTTTGCGGCTATACCAATATTCTCCAAATAATTCATCTGTTTCCTCCTTTCATATTACTTTCTACAAATGTATATCTTTTCAGGTGTTACCACCATATCTGCACTGATATCATAAAGATTAGTTGTTATATGATTAAGGATTTGAAAATCATATGCCAATCCAATCTTAAAAAAATCACTATCCTCAAATTTTCCTAAATATTTATCATAGTAACCTGCCCCGTACCCTATCCTATATCCTTGCTGATCAAATGCAAGCCCAGGCAGTAGCATAACCTTTCTTTTATATAAATCTTCTTGTAATAATGGCTTTTCATATCTTTTATCTGAGTCTACATCCGGCTCTAGAATACCAAATTTACTTCTTACTAGCCCACTTAAATCATTTATCTCATAGAAATTCATATGACTTCCTTCAACTCTAGGAAGATATACTTTTTTATTAGATTTTAATGCCTCATCTATGATAGACCTTGTGTCTACTTCAGATCCAAAAGAAAGATAGGTAAAGATTAACTCACATTCCCTATATTCCTTCAAATCAAGGATTTTACTTAAGATCCTATTATCATATTGACTGCGAATATCTTTCGGAAGTTTATTCCTTTTCCTCTTCATTAAATTGCGAATTTCACTTTTAGTCATATGAACTCCATCTACTTTTTTTTGCCAGCTTTGGTAACTGAGCCATCAGGGTTTACAAACGAAACCTTTTCTAAGGTTCCCCTCATATTCTCTCTAATACATCTAATGTATTCCTTGCGAAGATGTTCTTGTTCTTTTTTCTCTTCTTCTGTCAAACCTTCTGTCTTAGATTTATGATATAACTCATTAATTCTATCTATATTCAAATTCATATACTTCTCTCTCTTTCTATTAAGTAACTAATTGATAGATTAAAATTCACCTATAACTGGTCTTCTATCTTGGAAACTGTTTTGTCTTAATATGATCCATAATGCTAAAATCCCTAGCCTTATGGGCCATGAACAAGGTGCCTATCTCTTTACCCTCAAGAACACGGTTAATATTTCTTACATCGTCTCCACTGGTTATGACCATATCAGCTCCTGATGCATTTGCTATCTTTGCAGCTGAAAGTTTTGCGGCCATACCACCAGTTCCAAGGGAGCACCCGGTTGATGATTTAGCCATGCTAAGGAGTTCATCATTAATTTCTTCTACAACAGATATTAAGGTTGCCTCCTTATTCTTGTGAGGATCATCGGTATAAAAGCCCTCTATATCTGATAACAAAATAAGCAGATCCCCTCCAATCAGGGCTGTAACAATAGCGGATAAGGTATCATTATCTCCAAAATCTATCTCATCTGTTGACACGGTATCATTTTCATTGACTATGGGAATTACACCCATCTTAAACAATTCATTAAAGGTGTTTCCTGCATTTTCTCGGCTAATATCATTTAACATGGTATCCTTAGTCATTAGAATCTGCGCGGCAACTTGATTATATTCAGCAAATAATTTTTGATAGACCATCATCAATCTAGCCTGACCAACAGCGGCACAGGCCTGTTTGATTGTTCTTTCTTGTGGTTTTTCTAAAAATCCCAAGGCCTTCCTTCCAACAGCTATAGCTCCTGAAGAAACTAAGATAACATCTTTTCCTTGGTTACGAAGATTGGCTAAAATTCTTACCATCCGTTCCATCTTATCCAGGTCAAGATGACCTGATTCCATGTGAGTTAATGAAGATGATCCAATTTTAACGATAATTCTCTTTTTATCCTTAAGCTTCTTTCTCAACTTAGTCTATCCTCCGTTTATAATACTTATTATATAATATGACCTTCTATACAAATGCCTTATTACCTGCAATATATCCTGTGCTCCATGCCCATTGTAGATTATATCCCCCACAGGTTCCATCCACATCTATAAGTTCACCTGTAAGAAAAAGATTATTCTTAACTTTTGACTCCATAGATAGGGGATTAATCTCACTAGTTAATACCCCACCAGTGGTTACCTGGGCAAAGTCAAATGTATTAGTATTATTTATATTTATCTTAAAATTCTTAATCTCTTCTGCCAGATCCTTTAGCTTACCATCCTTAATATAATTACAGGGGTATTGAGGGTCTAAGCCAGCCTTCTTTATCATAACATAGTTTAGCTTATGATTAAACATGCCAACCATCATTTGCTCTATAGTTTTCCATGAACTTTTGCAGCGGTATTTAAGTATGTTTTTTACTTCACCTATACTTTTCTCAGGAAGAAAATCCAAGACTAAATGGACCTTTTTATGGGAGTCTAAAGCCTTGGCAACAAATCGGCTTAACTGCATAATAGGAATTCCCGATATACCATAATCAGTAAATATTATTTCTCCCTCTTCCTGTGATAATAAAGTCCGCTCCGTATAGGCCCTAACCTTTGCTTGGATTCTAACACCAGAAATAGTCTTACAGAATTTATCTGGAGATTTTAAAGAAACTAGGGCCGGTAAAGGTTTATTAACCTTATGCCCAAGTAGTTTTGCCAGCTTATATCCACTTCCATCAGAGCCAAGTTTTGGGGTCGCCATGCCCCCAGTGGCTAGAATTAATCTAGCAACCCTATAAGTGGATTCTTTATAGTCCTTGTTAAGGGTTGTTAGTGTAAAATCAGGCTGAGATATATTAACTACCTTTTCATTATATGCAATTTTCACCTTAAGTCTCTCACATTCCATTAGAAGTACAGAGACCATACTAGCTGCTTGTTCGGAATTAGGATATATGTATCCATTTCGTTCCTTAGGGTATATTCCAAGCTCTTTAAAAAAGTCCAAGGTACTCTTAGTATCAAAAGAAGACAGTACCGTACTAACAAATGTACTGTCGTCACTTCGGTAACAATCTGGTGATTGATACATATTGGTAAAATTACATTTCCCATTACCGGTAGCAAGTATCTTTTTACCTGCTTTCTCCTTTTGTTCGATTATTAAAACAGACCTCCCATTCCTAGCAGCGGTTATAGCCGCCATAAGGCCTGAGGCTCCTGCACCTACAATAATAATATCATAATTCAAGACTACCCATACCTTTCTGAATAAGCTGTAAAATAATGCATTGGGTTTTTTTCATTTGTTTCATTATATTTTAACACAAGTATTAATTCAAGACTTATATTATTTATTAATATAATCTTTGTCAAATTTTAATT
>JAAYRE010000045.1 GCA_012518935.1 Clostridiales bacterium | reverse complement strand
TGGAAGGGATGCCTTCTACCCCTAGAACTATGCCTAGAAATGGGATGCCTATGAATGATAGACCCATGGAAGGGATGCCTTCTACCCCTGGAACTATGCCTAGAAATGGGATGCCCATGAACGGGATGCCCATGGAGGGGATGCCTATGAATGGCATGCCTATTAACGGCGTACCTATGTATCCCTTGTATGGATATGATAATATGGAGGATTTCGAACGAGACTTAGAATATTTTAAGCAACTCTACCCCAGTACTGTAAGGTATATTCAGAATGAAGTTGACAATGAATGTGATAAGCTTGAATATGATGGAAGTGTTATGTTTGATGAATATCCTGACAGAGTAACCGTAGAAAGAATTGTCGATCGTATATATGAGAAAGTAGAATTCACTGATGAAGCACCTACTGTTGAAGCTAATAACCTATATTACAGACCAAGAAGAAGGCGAAGCAATTTAGCAAGAGATCTTATAACTATAATATTACTTAATGAATTTTTAGGAAGAAGACGTCGTTATCGTAGCAGAAGACGTTGGTTTTAAAATACTATCACAAGGAGACCAAGGTCTCCTTGTGATATGCATTTAGAGCAAGTGTTGTTTTACCAACCCTGATTAATTATTGGTGTGGCTAGATAGATTTGTGTTTTGTTTAACTGTTCATCATAGGTCATGGCTACCTGAATATTAATCTTACATCCTACAGATTCAATATATTCATTTATAAGACCTGTATATGCATATACAGTATAGCTTTCTCCCTGTTGATAATCGAATACTATCTCACCCTGCAATTCATTGACTAGAAGAAGTGCCATTTCTTCTTTGTCCTTCATGGGCATTAAACCTGGAACACTACCCTTATATTGGACTGTTACTTGTTTTTGCTTTATATCCAACTCTAGTAGAGAGTCTTCTATCATCTTTCTATAATTTTCAATACTCTTAATAGATTCCTTAATATTTAGCCTGACAACTATATAATGTTTCATAGTTATTGTAGAGTCTGTTTCCTGCTCCATGCTTATAATTTTTAGCGTGGTTTTAGCCTTCTTCGCCTGCTTATGATATGAATATTCAGTCAGTGTGTCAACCTTGTTAACAGTAATTTCTTCATCAATTCTAAGGCCAATTGCATCTGCTATATGATAGAGAATATTCTTTTTGTCAGTCTCACTTAAAAAATTATTGTTATACTCTGCTATAACTTCTAAATCACATTCCATATCTTTCGTATTTGTCATTACAAATGCCTCGGCTATTTTGAAATCTTTAAAAAACATATAATTCATTATTATCTGTGTAAATACTGCTATCCATAGTACAGCAACAATATATAATGTTAATTTTGTCTTCCTTAAGGAAAATATAGCCTTCAATTTTTTAATAGCTTGATCAGAATTTTTCACATTACCCGCCTCCATATCAGAACCCTTTTTTTGTTTATCTTTCATTATTCCCATAAATCAAGGTAAATATTCTATGTTTGCCCTATACCTAGTAAAAAAATAATGATATACTATACACAAATTAATCGAAAGGAGAGTTCTCATATGCACCAGCTTTCTATTTATAGAAAAAGGTTTCTTCCTGATGAGACCACACACTTAAAAGATGATATAATCCTACTATCAGAAGATAACCTTATAATAACAAAATGGTTTCCTTTACGACCCAAAAAAAATATGGCTGGTGGCATCTCTGCTTATTACATGAATCAAGGGGTTAAGGTCAGCAAAGTATATGATAAAGAACAAAAACTTCTTTATTGGTATTGCGATATAATACAGTCTAAGCCAGGCCCCCATGCCCATAGTATTATTTTTGAAGACCTGCTCATTGATGTTATTATCTATGAAAATGGCTTTGTAAAAGTTATGGATCTAGATGAGTTAGCAGAAGCCTTAGAGCTTCAGTTAATTTCTCAGGAAGACGTAAAAAAAGCCCTCCGTATACTAGCTCATCTGTTGAACATTATATACGAGGGCAGATTTGATGAGTTAAAAGCTCCAATTAACAAAGCCGAAACTAATTATTATCTTCAATCATATTAACTCTTCTAACATGTCTTTCTTGACCGGAGAATTCTGTATTTAAAAATGTTTCTACTATTTTTAGAGCCAGTCCCGGGCCAACCACTCTTGCACCCATAGCCAACACATTTGCATTATTATGTAGCCTGGTGGCTTCTGCACTAAAACAATCATGACATAATGCGGCACGGATTCCTTTCATCTTATTGGCTGTAATTGATATTCCTATGCCAGTTCCGCATATTAAAATCCCCTTATCGCATTCTTTGTTTTGGATTGCTCTTCCAACAGACTTTGCAAATAAAGGATAATCGCTGGAATCAAGCTTGCCACACCCAAAGTCCTTATACTCAATACCCTTTTCTTCAAGATATTTGATAATCTCCATTTTTAATTCATATCCGGTATGATCATTTCCTATAGCAATCATAGTAAATCCTCCTCTTCATAATCTTCACTAAGTTTATAGATAGTCTTTTTAACAAGCCTTGCTAGTTCTATATAACACTCTTCATAGTCAATTAATGTTCCACCATAAGGATCTATCACATCACCATTCTCACCAGCATACTCCTTAATGGTATATACTGCCTTGGCATTTGGATGCCTTTCCATAATGTTCCTCTTATGGTCAGCTGTCATGGTAAGAATCAATGTATTCTCATCTATATCAGATTCTTTAAGACCCTTAGATATATGGTTATTATGATCCAAACCATGCTTAATTAGTATAGTTTCAGCCTTGGGATTTATTGGTTCCCCAAAAAGGACCACAAGACCTCTTGAATAGACCTTAATATCACCTTCTTGATTGAGATTCTTATAAATCGCTTCTGCCATAGGACTTCTACAGGTATTGCCTGTACAGACAAATACTAATCTATTATATTTTATCATGAATTATTTACCTCCTAAGTCAACCTAGTCAACTTTTACAATATTATAACCTGCCGCCTTTAATAACCTATTCATAATAGCTTGTCCCAAACCATTTCCTTCAAAGCTTTCAGAGAATATATATTCAACATGTATATCATCAAAATCCCTTAATACTTTGTAAAGACCTGCTGCAATGGAATCTTCGTCATTTCTGGATCCTATTACCTTTATTATACCACACTCATACAAATGCTTTGTTTCCTCTGTAGCTATAATTCCCACTCTATTACCTACCTCTATATATTTCTTAGCTTTATTATTGATTACTGCTGCCACCTTATCTATACTTCCTTCGTATATTGTAAGGCTTCCCTCTGGAGCATAGTGACGGTATTTCATGCCTGGTGCTTTGGCAACCACATTCTCTTCCTTATGCCTTGTAAGGATGGCCTTATCATAAAAGACTTTTCCGATAACATTTTCAATCATATTTTTTGTTATAGAACCTGGTCTTAAAATTGTAGCTACCTCAGTAGATAAATCAATAATCGTGGACTCAAGACCAAGAGTGGATTTACCACCATCAATTATCATATCAATTTTTCCAAATAAATCTTCCACAACATGTTCAGCCATGGTAGGGCTGGGCCTTCCTGAAGTGTTGGCACTGGGAGCGGCAATATAGCCTCCCGAAGCTAAGATAATATCTTTCGCTATTCTAGATGCCGGTAGACGTATGGCTACAGTATCAAGACCACCGGTGGTTTCATAGGGAACTATTTCTTTTTTATTAAGTATTATAGTCAGGGGGCCAGGCCAAAATACCCTGGCTAGCTCATATGCCTTATCTGGTATATCCCTTGCTATCACATTCATCTGACTGGGGTCTGCTATATGAACAATCAAGGGGTTATCAGATGGTCTTCCTTTAGCCGTATATATTTTTATTGAGGCTTGGGGATTTAGAGCATCTGCCCCCAGGCCATATACTGTCTCAGTTGGAAATGCCACTAAGCCACCATTTTTCAATGCTTTTGCTGCCTGCTTAAGTTCCTCTGCACTGAGCATATGATCCTTTGCTTTAATTATAATTGTCTTCATCCTTTGCTTGATACTCCTTTTGTCTAAAGAAAAACCTTAAAACTATTATGTAAGTTATATACCTATCGGGGATTATATCACGTTTTATTATATTTATCCATAGCGATTCATAATTGGCTCTTCACCTAAACTTATATGCTGTGATTTCTTCTTCATTATTTAGATATCGCATAATTCCCAAATGAATTGCCCATGCCATCTTTTCCTGATATTCTTCATCGAGCAATAACTCTGCTTCATTCCAGTTAGACAAATAGCCACACTCCACTATGACCAAGGGACAGGTTGTATGTTTTAACATATAGTAATTTGTATTAGCCTTTGCTTTTCTATGATTATTATCCTTGATGGTGGTTTTCAACTGTTCCTGTAAAATAACTGCTAGTTTTTTACCCTGCTCAGACTGAGCATAATAGAAGACCTGTGCTCCTTTGATACTTTCATCACTAAAACTATTCTGATGTATACTTACTGCAAATATTGCATTACTTGAATTTATTATCTCTATCCTATTATTTAGGTCTGTTCTCTTTTTATTGGAATCGGACTCTGAATATAGTCCTTCATCTACTTCCCTTGTCATAATAACATCTATATCATTATGTTCTAAGAGATTTTTAAGGCGTAAAGCAATATCTAGATTAATATCTTTTTCCAAGGCCTTATTGATGCCCACCTTGCCAGGATCTCTGCCCCCATGACCTGCATCGATTACTATTGTAACTTTTGTTTGATCCTGTAATTTGCCATTTGCTAAAAACATGTTCCTCATTACATCTACAGCCTGTTCTGAAAACAAAATTCTAGCTATAATTATTAGCAACAAAAAAAAGACACTAAAATACTTTTTGTTCATAAGTTATACTTCCTAAACAAGTTTCCATACATCTTATGAAAAAAACTAGCGTCCTATTCTATTATTAAAAAATTGTAATACTGTTTTTACTGTAACAACAAAAGTGACTGTTTCATAAATACCTATATTTATGAAACAGTCATGTTAGTTAATTTAGATATTTTATAATCACATTCCAAACTTCTTCTTTTTCAAGACCAAGCTTCCATGCTCCGATACCAGCTACATTGGCATCATAGATTACCTTCATTTTCTCTTCAATGGATTTCTCATCCTCCAACCACATCTTATAGATGGTTTCATCTTTTTCATATTCACCATAGTAACTACCATAGGTATCATCCCATTCAGGTTCTACTCCATTGTCAACAAATATCTTTTTGGCAGGGGTCATTGCAAAGCTTTCGCTTGTCACATCTCCTTCTGAGGTTTCTTTCCAATGTCTTGAATAAAAAGGTATCGCAATTATAGTCTTTTCCTTAGGTACTTCATCTAAGGTGTTCTTAATTGCATCCTTTACAAAACCAATAGATGCCACAGGTCCTGCCACATCAGATCCAGCATGGTGCTCATCATATGCCATTACAATTATATAATCGAGAATCTTTCCCTGCTCTTCCCTGTCATAATATAAGTTATATGGAGCAGGAACATAGTTATCTACAGATAATACTATTCCATTATTTCTACACTTAACGGATAATTCCCGAAGAAACTGGATATAATGCTCCCCCGCCTTAGAAGGTATCTTTTCAAAGTCGATATTTATTCCATTTATTTTATATTTTATAGCTGATTCAAGTAAGGCATTGGACAACCTTTCCCTGCGGGATGTGTTGGATAAGAGTTCATACATATCTACTTCTGTATTAAAATCATCAACCAAGGCCCATACTTCAAGGCCAAGATCCTTTGCCTTGTCTACATACTCTTGATTAGCAAGTGAGGAAATAGTCCCCGATATATCATTAACGCTAAACCAAGTAGGGGATATAACATTTACTCCCTTAGTCTGACTAATTAACTCTTCAAGTTTTCCCGCTGCCTCCATATTAAAGACTTGATGAAATACAAGGTTGATTTTGTAAGGTCTGGTTTGAGATGTATATTCTAGAGGCTTATAATTACTTGTAATCTCTTTGTAATAGGATTCCTTTACATGCTTTTCCTTAACAAATCCCATTATTCCATCCTTTGTCATAACCTTCGCAAAGCCCTTTTGTGGTGCCTCATCCTTTAGGACATACATAAGCTCCTCATCTAGGGATAATTGAGTCAGAACAGGACTTTTTATACTGGGCTCTAATCTAAGCTGGGTAGCTTTTGTGACCTGTGTAAATAGATATTCTCCCCATCTGTAATCAATAACCACACGGTTAGGCTCTACATAAAAACGAGATTTAATATCTGAATACTTCTCTACAAAATCAAGGGCAATGTATACTTTGTCTCCATACAGCTTAACAATAGGATAATCATAATCTGAATCTGTCTGAACAATACTTTTTGTCACTGAATATTTATTCTTTGCAACATCTACTCTAATTATCTCTGTAGGAGTAGTGTATGTTAATATATTCTCATTTTCATCCCAATAAAATCTATGATTAAACTTGGTGACTATTGTATCATAATCAATATATACATACCCATCTGACATGATTCCTGACTTATCATATATCTCATCTTGCATGATAATCATTACCTCTGAGTCTTCTAACTTGTAATATTCTGTTAATAGCATAACCTCATCGCTAGGGGTCATTTGTCTTACTATAACGACTCCGATACTTATGGCTATACCCAAAATGGCTATAGTTACGCCAATAATAGCAATCTTCATTTTTTTATCCATAATAACCATGCCCTTCTTCATAGAAGTTATAAATCTTGTTATCAGCACTATTTGCTTTATTTAAGTGTTCGCTTTCATTTCCCATTATAGCATTTATTTAGACAATCGTCATTACTAAATTTCGACTTAATTTATACTATTATTATCAATAATAAACACCTTAAGATTATAAGATGTCCAAAACAATCCTATTTTATCTCAAGGTGTTTACAATTATATGTATATCTACATAATATTATTTACTAAAAGCATTAACACTTGTAATTCTTAAAGTATAGAGGGTTATTTAAGTCTTACGGTGCTTCTAGTTCCTATAATCAACATCCTTTTAGTTAAAGCTAGTCAATTCTTACTAAGATTAAAACAAAGCCATCAAGAGGTGCATCATACCATCTAATCGGATAAGAAGGTCATTTGTGATATGTTATACTTATCCATATATTACTTAATCTTAATGTTATTCCAGTAAAATCTCAGTAAAATAGACTATGAAACATCTTAGAAGTTCTTTTTGATAGGGATGTGGGATCTTCCTCATAGGGTACAGCACAAAAATATTTACCGCTTATATTTCTCATTCTCACTATAGCTCTTTGGTCTGCACAGGGAATCATGTGTATCCAGTTGTTACTTCCTTTTATCAATTCTAGGTTTTTTAGAAAGCTTACTGTCTTACTTAAATTCCACACACTGCGATCTCCAATGATAATTTTTGAAGTACATCTCATAAAATCCTCTTTAGCAGATATAAAATCTGTACCAAAATCAATAATATAAGATTCATAATTTTCATTAAGAATTCCTGCTATCTGACTTTTATGAACTTGCTTATAGTATGTAATCTGATCTAGCGAGAAGGAATTATCATCCTCATCGTCCCATTCATATGAGTTTTGTAATCGGATAAAATCCCTATGATTATTACATTCTAAATATGCTGTTTTTATCCCTTTCTCCACTGCGAAAAAATAAGCTATAAGCACACCTGTATATGTTACACCGGCACCCCGATGTGCTCCAAGCAAACCTATTATCTTCCTTTCGCTACCGTTGTTTTCTTTAAGTTTTCTTAATAGCATTGGCTTTTTAATCAAAGGCACTCTCCTTATTCTGTACACATAGCTACCAGTTCTCGTAAAAACTCTTTACTACTCTTATCTCTTGGCTTTATTAGGGGATCCGGTTCGTAGGGTATTCTCATACAATTTCTAAACCCCATATTCTTCATAACCTGTTGAAATTGTTTCCCATCTACATAATTGAACAGGTAAATAATATCTTTATATTCTGACACCAGATGAAGAGCTTCCTCAGAAGTTTTTAGCTCCCAGTCCTTGGCCCCAAGAATAAGGATCTTTTTTTGTGACTCTAAGAATTTATCCTTATTATCAGATGTTAGGCAGCCATAGTCCCTGATTATTACATTATATCCTGATACATCAAAAACATCGGTATAATCCTTTCCTACCATAGGTATACCTTTAATCTTTATAATTCCTTTGTCTCTTTTTACCCCATAATACCTATTTTGAATATGCCATACACACCTACTGTTATTATCTTCTACGTATATGCAATTAATATTGCGACCCATAAGATATCTGCATATTCTAAAAGACAAATGAGTTGTTCCTATTCTGGATTGTGCTCCTGATATACCAATCTCAATTGATGATCCTGGCCTTATGACACCTTTATTATTTTTCATGATTGCTGATAAATGTTTTTCTAATTGAGATACGGAAGCATACCGTTGTGACCTATTGTATCGGAGGCACCGGGTAATAATTCGTTTTAGTTTGTTAGAGCAACCTTTTATAAAATCTACATGTTCTATCTTCCCCCTATCATTCCTAATATCTCTACCGGATACCATAAAATATAATAACATACCGATACCATATACATCTGCTCTCTCGTCTGCATGATTTTTATGATATAGCTCAGGAGCAGCATAACCTTTAGTACTATAATAATCTGCTCTTTCGTCGGCTTCATCACGAAACATAGCACTACCAAAGTCAAACAATTTTAAGGTCTTGTCGGTAACCATTATATTCTCGGGTTTTAGATCTAGATATAGTAGAGGTCTTTTTACAGAATGGAGATACTTGATTAAATCGCAGATTTGAAGAGAAAACTGAATTATGATATTTTCATTAAGATGATTATTTTCCAAGACACATTCTCTTAAGGTTATCCCCTCAAGATATTGTTCAATAATATAGGAACCATTTTCATCTTCTTCGATATCATAAATTATAGGAATACATGAATGTTTAAGATCTTTTAATATTTGTGCTTCCTTAAGCTGTAACTTATATAAGGGATGTTGTTTTGAGATATACTTGATTGCACGAAATGCATTTAGCTTGATATGTTCTGCCAGATAAACTTCTGCTGTGCCTCCAGAGCCAAGAAGTTTAATGATGCGATACTTGTCGAACCAGATTTCCTGTTGCATTTTCTCCTTTCCTATCAGTAATCTATGATTATGGATCATCTGCTTATATTATACCCATATTTTGGAATGTAGTCAAGATTTATCTAGTTGTGCAAATATACAATCTTTTTGTAAATTTATGTACATTTTTAGCAATGTCGTATATTAGCTGATAATGTTGATATTAAGAAACGCTTAATACAAATTTCACAACTTGCCATATTGACTTTATATTCTTTTTAACTTATACTCATTTTACACCAATGGTTGATTTTAGTCGTAACTAAAAGATCAGTTCCTGTTAACACAGAAAGGGGTGTACTCTATGAAAATAGAAAAGATAAGTGATAACCAGATTAGATGTACCTTGAATAAGAATGATTTGATAGACAGAGAATTGAGAATAAGCGAACTGGCTTATGGTACTGAGAAAGCCAAAGCATTATTTCGCGATATGATTCAACAAGCCTTTTATGAATTCGGCTTTGAAGTAGATGATATTCCTCTTATGATTGAAGCTATTCCTGTTTCTACAGAATGCTTGATTCTGGTTATAACGAAGGTAGAGGACCCGGATGAACTAGATACCCGCTTCTCCAAATTTTCTTCCTTCAGTACCCATGATTTATCGGATAAATCTAACGATGACGACGCTTATGCGGATGAGATAATTAATACTTTTGAACATTTGGATGACTTTTCAGGAGCTTTTGATGACAGTGATAAAGACCTTACTGATACCTCTTCTACTGAAAAAGATAGCAAATCCAGTGTACAAATCCCTGCGAATTTGACTAAAGTCTATTCCTTCCATTCCCTTGGTGAGGTAACAAGTTTGGCTAATGTTTTACTGGGTATATATAGAGGTGACAACACCCTCTATAAGGATCCTGTTACATCAACCTATTACTTGGTAATTAGTATCTCAGATCACACACCGGAAGAGTTTAATAAGATTAGTAATATAATTTCTGAATATGGTAAACCTGAGCGTACTACCTATGCTACCCAGTTTTATTATCAAGAACATTATGAAGCCATTGTTAAGAATCAAGCACTACAAATCATTTCAGTCTTATAAAGACTTAAAAAGTGTCATATTAGGCTTAAGCCTAATATGACACTTTCTGATTTAAGAGTGCAACACTTATATTACTCACCGACTTGAGCAGTTATTCTGTCCATAAAATCATCAGGATCAATACCATGAACCATAGCTGCCTCTTCTAATGTCTCACCTTGTGCTGATGGGCATCCTAGACAGTGCATACCTATATCAAGTAAGACCGGAACAATGTTCTGATCAATAGCAATAGCCTGAGCAATTGTCATGTCCTTAGTAATCTTTGCCATATAATTACCTCCTTAAGATATGGTTATAATCCTATTATATACCATTATAAGCTATTATTAAGTAGCTTAGGCAACATTATATTCTATTGAACTTAATACGTCAAGAATATAATCTTTCCACTTGCATATTTATTGCTCCTATATTAAAATAAATTGGATTGTTTATTACAAAGGAGGTTATAAATATGGCATACAAAATCAACGATGAATGTATTAGTTGTGCAGCTTGCGTAGATGAGTGTCCTACTAACTCAATCTCTGAAGGTGCAGAGCACTATGAAATTGATCCAGATACTTGTATAGATTGCGGTGTTTGTGCAGATATTTGCCCTACTGGTTCAATTTCAGAATAATCACAATATACATACTTATTAAAGAAGAGTTTCGCTTGCGAAACTCTTTCTTATTACTATAAAAATATTGTTTCTAAGTTATATGTAAACCTTATTTTTCTTGAAAAACTTTGACTTCCTTCTGTTTCTGCCTTCATATGCTGCCGCAGCATGCATTCTGCTTCTTTGATAATCCCGCAGTGTAGCATCAAATTTACGAAAACGCTCTTCCTCCTTTTCTTCTTGTAACCTCATAAGAAAATTCATTTCCTTTGTAACACTTTCTGTTACATTATTACTTATGTCCTTGGACAGTTCTATATTATTTTCCTTCAAGGCTGACATAATGATTTGGTTCATAATGGCTTTAAACTGAGTCATTTTGTCATTGGTATGGCTTTCGATTTCTTGTTTTGTATCCAATTCTTCTTCATTGGCTAATAAGCTTGTCCCTTCTTCTTGATCCACTTGTGAGATATTTATATCTTTACTCATGGTGGTCACCTCCCTGTTTAGTTCATCTTTAAGTCTCACCATTGTCTGGTTATCAAGGGTTTTCAACTTTTTTAAATTTGGTAAAAGCATCTTTATTGCTTTTAGTTGAAAGCCCTGCTCTTTTAATTGTTTTATTGTCTTAAGTAGTTCAATGTCTGTTTCCTTATAATATCGATGGTCCATTTCATTCCTGTCAATGGGCAGAGAAAGCTCGCCCTCCCAATATCGTAGTGTATGTGATTCAACGCCAATTTTCTTCGAAGCTTCCGAGATCATATACCTAACATCTTCCATTGAATATCCTCCATCTACATTCAGCCATGAAATGTTGTAATTATTTTCCACTTTTTACATTATAACATAGCAAACCTCAAATGCAATATTATTTTCCAAATATTCCCGATGAACTTATCGACAAAAAAGGAGACACCTCTTGTAAGTCTCTCCTTTTCAACACCTTCTTCTATTTTTTATTGTATTTCAACTTCATATTTGGCTATGCTTTATATCTTCTATTATCTTTCCAGATTTGCAAATTTGGTAAACTGTGATTGCCAAGCCAGCTTTACGGTTCCAGTAGGACCATTACGTTGCTTGCCTATGATTATTTCTGATACACCAGGTTCTTGTGTGTCCATATTATAGTATTCATCACGGTATATGAACATAACCACGTCAGCATCCTGCTCAATGGCTCCTGATTCACGTAAATCTGATAACATAGGTCTTTTATCCGGCCGCTGTTCTACGGCACGACTTAGCTGTGATAAAGCTATTATCGGTACATTAACTTCTCTAGCCAGGGACTTTAATGCTCTGGAAATCTCTGATATTTCCTGCTGCCTTGATTCAGTTCTTTTACTTCCGCTCATTAACTGAAGATAGTCAATTATTACCAGTCCTAAATTCTTCTCCAGCTTTAGCTTTCGGCATTTTGATCTAAGCTCACCGACTGTTATGGCAGATGTATCATCTATAACCAGGTTTGAGTTACCGATTATTCTTGCACTTTCCATTAAACTTGCCCATTCATCGGCAGATAAATTACCTGTACGAATATTTTGAGAATCCACTCTAGAATTCATGGAAATAAGACGTTTTACCAACTGATCCTGTGACATTTCCAAACTAAAAATTGCTGTAGTAATATTAGAACGCAAGGCTACATATTCAGCGATATTCAATGCAAATGCTGTCTTTCCCATGGAGGGTCTGGCAGCTATTAATATTAAGTCTGATGGTTGTAAGCCAGCGGTCTTATAATCTAAATCATAGAAACCAGTTGCTATACCAGTTACGCTTCCCTTGTTCTTGGAGGCTGCTTCAATACTATTGATAGAACGAAGTACAATCTCCTTTATATCAGTAAATTCTTTTGACCCACGATTTTGTGCTATATCAAATACTTGTTTTTCTGTCTTTTCTAAGATAACATCTAACTTTTCTTTATCAAGATAGCAATCACTTGCAATCTCTTCTGTTACTTTTATAAGCCTTCTAAGGACAGCCTTTTCTCTAACTATCTGTGCATAATACTTAACATTGGCAGAGGTTGGCACTGAAGACACAATGTTTCTTATGAACTCTAAGCTACATAGCTGTGCAGGTACATCCTTTTCCTTTAGTCTATCCTGCAAGGTAACTAAGTCCACTGGCTTCCCTTCATTATTTAATTCCAACATTGTATCGAATAAAATGCCCTTTTGCTGGTCATAAAAATCACTGCTATCTAATATTTCTGAAGCCATAACAATGGCATCCCTATCCATAATCATGGAGCCAATTACCGATTGTTCTGCCTCCATGCTATGGGGAAGTATCTTTTTTATAAAAGCCTCATCCATTAGTAATCCCCCTCATAAAAATCAAAAACGATTACACTGCTTCAACTTCAACCTTAAGCTCTGCTGTAACCTTAGGGTGTAGCTTTATACCTACAGTATAAGAACCAGGGTTTTTAATCGGCTCTGAAAGCTGTATTTTCTTCCTATCCAACTCCAATCCCGCTTGCTCATTTACAGCTGATGCAATCTCCTTAGTAGATATTGAACCAAAGGTCTTTCCGCCTTCACCGGCTTTTAAAGTTAATTTTACCTTAACTGCCTCCAGCTTCTTTCCTAATTCTCTGGCTTCTTCAAGGATTTCAGCCCTTCTTTTTTCTTCTGCATTCTTTTGAAGTTTTAATTCATGTAAATTCTGTTTTGTAGCTTCTACACCAAGTTTCTTCGGTAGGATGTAATTTCTTGCATATCCATCACTTACCTTTACTATATCACCTTTTTTACCTAGGGTTTTTACATCTTGTATTAATATAACTTCCATATGTCTAGCTCCTTCCTATATTACAAATCATCAAATATCTCCCTCTTTTACCATCTCATCAAGGGTGTTTTTTAGTAAAACTATAGCATCGTCTATTGTGCAATCCTCTAGTTGGGCACCAGCCATACTTAGATGACCGCCACCACCTAATTTCTCCATAATTACCTGTACATTGACTTCATCAATGGATCTTGCACTTATATATATCTTATTATTAAACTCGGTAAAGACAAATGACGCTTTCATATCAGCTACATTAAGTAGATCATTAGCCACTTGAGCTCCGAGAATAGTAGGGCTGTCCACATCATCACTTTCACAAATTGCTATTGCATAATAATCTAAATATACTTCAGTGCTACTGATAGCATCTGCCTTTATCTTAAATTCAGAAAAATTACTTCTAAAAATTTTCCGAAGCCTGGTAACATCTGCTCCATTTCTTCTCAAATAAGCAGCAGCTTCGAAGGTTCTAACTCCTGTTTTAGTAAGGAAATTATTAGTGTCAATCATAATACCAGCATAAAGAGCATCTGCCTCTATAGGTCGTAGCCTCAGATTATCTCCAATGTACTGTAAGATTTCTGCTATCATCTCACAGGTTGAAGAAGCAAATGGTTCTATATATGATAAGGCTGCATTATCAATTGCCTCGTCAGTTTGCCTATGGTGGTCAAATATAATAACTGTCCTTGCATATTCAAGCAATTCTTCACATTCTAATAGGCTAGGTTTATTAACATCCACTACTACTAAGAGAGTATTGGCATCTATTGCTTCTTTGGCTTGTTCACTGTTGAGGAATAAATCCTCCTCATATTCGGAATTTTCAACAAAGCGATTAAGCATAGGTCGTAGGGAGGTTGTTATTTCATTTATAACTATATGAACCTTTTTATTAAATGTCTTGCCTATTCTATAGACACCTATTGCAGCTCCAAAGGAGTCCACATCACCAAGCTTATGTCCCATCACAATAACCTTGTCCTTGCCTTCCACAAATTCACGGAATGCATGGGCCTTAACTCTTGCTTTTACTCTGGTGCTTTTCTCCACCTGAAGACTTTTTCCTCCATAGTAGGATATCTTATCTCTATTTTTAACTACTGCCTGATCTCCGCCCCTGCCTAGAGCCAGATCTATAGCCGCTCTTGCATATTCATAGCCTGTAATGTAGCTGTCAGCATTAACACCCAACCCTATACTTATGGTTACAGACATTTCATTACCTATGTTCACATTACGTACTTCTTCAAGAATAGAGAATTTGGTGTTTTGCAGAACTGAAAGGTACTTATGCTGGAAGACAAATAAAAATTTATCCTTTTCCAACTTCTTGCTTACGGCATCAATACCTTGCATATATTTGTTTATCTTTCTATCTACTAAGGCTGTAAGTAAGGAACGTCTAACTTCATCAATACTGTCCAATGCCTCGTCATAATTATCTATATACAACAAGCCAACAATTAATTTCTGGTCTTTATTTTCCTTTTGCAGAAGCATAATATCAGTCTCATCAAAGAAGAACATTGCAATAAGAGCATTCTTAGTATCCCATATACTTTCAGAATCATATAAAGCCCAATTAGTATCATCATCAAAGTTGGGGGATATGATTTTGCGAAGTACAACCCTGTAATTTCTATTGTTTAATGTTATATGGACTATCTCATCTGCCTCAGCTTTGGGAAGAATGTCCTCTGTAATATCACTAATAATATTGGATATGGAGCGACCAAGAACCTTTTTCCCCTGAAGCAAATCTGAAAACTCATTATTACCCCACTGAAGCTTCCCATCCACATCAAGCAGTGCATATGGAATTGCCATTTCTTTTAAGAGACGTTTTTGAACCTGTGCAAAATCCATAGCATAGCGAACCAACTCAGTTGAAATTTTATTACGCTTAAAATAGAAAGCTGTAGCTGCCATCAAAAAATAAGCTGCTACAAAGAATGACATCACATAACCTGCTTCTTTATGGACAACATATATAGCTAAGTTCATGCATAATAAGAGCCCGGTAAGATATATCGGCCATAAAAGATAGTTTTTTAACGCACCATTTAGTCTTGTTTTTTTACCCATGGTTATACCCCTTTTATCTCTCCTTTACGCAATTTAAGATATATACATAATCTTATGACCCATCAAATAAGAAACAAACAGGTCTAACATGGATTATAACATTAATTAGTCAGTATTTAAAGCTAATAATTTTTATCATGTCCGTCTTATTTACTTTATTACGAAAAGGATAGACTTTTAAAAGGTTGCTGAAACCAATAGATTTATCTATTTGGCGAACCGCAACCTTAATTATATAACTTTATAAATTGTCTACTTACTATTCTTGAACTAAAAAATTAGGATAAGACCATTCATCTAAACTTACCATTTTCTTTAAATTCTTAAAATTACATGTGCCATCAATTATATAATACTTTGTCTTCTTGTCAATAACATGCTTTACAAATACATCATAGCCCTCAGTCTGATAGACCTCCATTAAGAGCACGTCCCCAAAATATAATCTTACTGGATCACCGGTAGGCATCTTATCAGCCGATGATAATATCACCAACCTATCCGTAACTGATTTTAGAACATAATTAAGGTTTGGTCTGGATAGAATAACCATTTGCCCACCATATTCAGCAAATACTTTTTCATCACATTCAACTACACTGGCATAAACCTCATTATATATTATATCGCATTTTCTCTTATACCAGAATATTCTAACTATAGTTCCTACCATTGCCATTAGAATGATACTCCCTACAATAATAAGTATTATAGTCTTATTAACTTTTCTTTTTCCTTTAGTCATGCCCATTTACTAATACCTCTGCTATCTTTGCTTCATATCCTTCTCCTATCTTAACTGATTATATATATTAATTTAAAACTTGTAAACTTATTTTACTATTTTTAACCAAACTCTAATCATTAAGAAACCAAAAACCGTTACAAAACCAAAATAATGAACACATATCATTTTTAAGATTTGGTTTTGTAACGGTTGTAAGGCTATATTAATTTCTAATTAAATAATCAAAGGCACTTAAGGCAGCACTTGCTCCTGAACCCATTGATATAACTATCTGTTTATAGGGACTAGTGGTACAGTCTCCTGCTGCAAAGACTCCTGGAATACTGGTTTCATTCTTATGATTTACTATAATTTCTCCAAATCTATTGCGTTCAACCGTATCTCCTAGCCATTCTGTATTGGGAACAAGACCTATCTGTACAAATACACCATCAAGTTCTATATGTTTTTCGATACCTGTATCTCTCTCTAGATAGGTTATCCCATTAACCTTATCTGTACCGGTAATCTCTTTGGTTTGAACATTCTTTAATACGGTAACATTAGGAAGGCTATATAGGCGTTCCTGAAGTAAGGAATCAGCCTTTAACTCAGGCATAAATTCCAAAACCGTAACATGCTTTACAATTCCAGCCAGATCAATGGCTGCCTCTATACCAGAGTTACCCCCACCAATTACAGCTACGGATTTACCCTTATATATTGGTCCATCACAATGGGGGCAATAAGCAACACCTTTATTCTTAAACTCTTCTTCACCAGGTACCCCTACATTTCTCCATCTGGCACCGGTGGCAATAATAACTGCTTTGCTTTTAATAATCGCACCATTTTCTAATTCCACTTCAATGAGTTCTTTCTTTTCAATACCTTTTACCCTTTGAGGGTATAGCAGGTCTACATCATAGCTTCTAACATGTTCTTCTAGGCTTGCAGCCAACTTAGGGCCTTCTATATACTTAAGGCCTATAAAATTCTCAATGCCTAATGTCTCTTTCACCTGGCCTCCAAACCTATCTGTAATTATACCAGTACGGATACCCTTTCGGGCAGTATAGACTGCCGCACTGGCTCCAGCTGGTCCACCTCCAACAATAAGGACATCATAAGGATCCTTATTCTCAAACTCGGATATGTCGGGAGATAGATTTAATTTCTCTAGAATCTCCTCAACAGACATACGACCACTGCCAAAAAATTCACCATTAAGGTAGATGGTCGGTACTGCCATTATATTTCTAGCTTCCACTTCATCCTTATAAGCAGCCCCATCGACCATAGTATGACTTATATTAGGATTAAGAACGCTCATAATGTTCAAGGCCTGAACTACCTCAGGACAATTGTGACAAGTCAAACTAATATAAGTTTCAAAATGATAATTTTCTTCTATCTGCTGAATCCGCTCTTTTACTTTTCTATCTACCTTAGGCTCTCTACCGCTAACCTGTAAAATAGCTAATACTGAAGAATTAAATTCTTGCCCTAAAGGAATACCGGCAAAGATTATGCCAGTATCCTCATTTTCCTTGTTTATACTAAAGCTTGGGGTTCTAGTAAGCTTTGTCTTCTCCACTTTGATTAAGGAAGACATCGAAGCTAGCTCCTCAACCAACTCTGTCATTTCTTTTGATATAAGGTCAGTGCCTACACTTAGCTTAATAAGGATATTACCCTCCATCAGCTTAAGATACTCACTTAGTTGATTCTTAATATCTGTATCAAGTACCATCTTATCAGCTCCTTAGATTTTTCCTACAAGATCAAGACTTGGCTTTAAAGTTGAAGCCCCTTCTTTCCATTTTGCAGGACATACTTCATTTGGATTATTTCTAACATATTGAGCCGCTTTAATCTTATTCACTAGAACACTTGCATCTCTTCCGATATTCCCAGCATTAATCTCTACTGATTGAATTACACCGTCGGGATCTATAATAAAGGTACCACGGTCAGCCTGACCATCTTCTTCAATAAGTACATCGAAGTTACGGCTTATGACATGAGATGGGTCACCGATCATGATGTATTCTATCTTGCCAATAGTATCTGAGCTATCATGCCATGCTTTATGGGTAAAATGTGTGTCTGTAGAAACAGAGTATACCTCTACTCCTAACTTTTTTAATTCGTCATAATGATTCTGTAGATCCTCTAACTCCGTAGGACATACAAATGTAAAATCTGCAGGATAGAAGCATACAACACTCCATTTGCCCTTAAAATCCTCATCTGTAACCTGAATAAACTCTCCATTGTGATATGCGTTTGCCTTAAACTCTTTTACAACTGTTCCAACTAATGACATAATCATTACCTCCTAGTTAAATTATATATATTAATCAATATTAGTAATTATTACTGTTATTATATTATTATAGATTCCACATCTTGTCAAGAGGTAATTGTGCAAATATTTTTACAACAAGAAAGTGTCTTCGACACTTCAACTCTCCTAGCCCCTCATTCATGAGGGGAATTAGGGGTTTATTTTTGTGCCTATTTGTTTCATAATGGTATTATGAATATATTACAAAAGATTTTTAATAACCATTATGAAGAAATGTTATATATTTTGCAT
>JAAYRE010000044.1 GCA_012518935.1 Clostridiales bacterium | reverse complement strand
GTAATTACTATATGCCTATCCATATTGTTTCTTGTTGCCACACCGCAGAGGCTAAGTGATTTTAAAAATGCACTGGATGAGATATTCTTTGTGTTTAAGGCTTCTTTTGGTAAAACATATGGTTTGGTAATAGTAGAATTCATACTTATGATAGCAAGTAGCTTGATTCAAAGTATACTACTTATCTATGTATCCATTGCTGTAGGTCATCTATTTAATGGACACAGAGTTTTGGGATCATTTGTAGCATACTTTGTTATCACCACTGCAGTACAGATAATTACAACCATTCTTATGGTTATTGTAGCTCGCATATCAGGTTCAAACTTTGAGAGCCTTGAAACAATCCCTCACGTGGTATTCCCCTTTACTATAGTTGTAAGTTTATTATTAAGTGCTCTATATTACATTTCAACCAATTATATCTTCAGCAGAAAGCTAAACCTCGAGTAAAAAGTTGGCGTTTTGTGAACAGTGCCAGGCACAGTTGGCGTTTTGGAAAGAGTGCCAGGCACAGTTGGCGTTTTGGAAAGAGTGCCAGGTACAGTTGGCGTTTTGGAAAGAGTGCCAGGCACAGTTGGCGTTTTGTCAACTGTACCTGGCACCTTTTAAAATCTCTTGTCTTCGAATCGACTCTTTTGATTTAGACAGTAAATAAGCTCCTGCAATCTTTGATCTATGGGGCCATCTTCAACAGTACAATCTAGAGATACTGCCATGTTATTAATCAATCTGTCATCTATATCGTTTAGATTTGATGTAATAACTTCAAGCTTTTTACTATAAGTATTAGCATCTAGAAAGTCTATTAATACAGCATTAACCTCATCTTCTGGCTCATTATCATGTTGTTCTTCTGTTTCCTTTTTCTCAGACTCTAACAATGTTTTCTGCTTGTTGTCTATCATAGGAGAAATGCTTTTTTTGTTATCTTGATTATGTATCTGAAAAACATCGGTTTTTACTTCATTTAAAAACCTTGAAAGCGGTAGCACAAAAGTTTTAAACTCACCATAAAGTGCCTGATAGATTACCATGCTTTCTCCGGTTTCCTTGTGTATTCCCATTGTAATTATCTGATAAGGCTTGTCTTCTGCAAGATAAAAGATTTTTCCTGGTTCTGGAGTCCTATCCATACCTATCCTCCTCTTCTTTCCCATTTTAATATACAAGAAAGAGTTTCTCCTTCTTACTAACAAAGTTCATCCTTCTAAAACAAATTCCTATAAAGTGACAAAAGTGGTCCGTAAGATATCGAACCACTTGTTAAGTCTCTTTTCATTTGTATTATTTATTTTACTATTCAACTGATATTAAATAATAATAAATTGGTTGACCACCAAAATGTACTTCTATGTCAAGGTCAGGAAATAGCTCCATCAGTTCTTCTCCAACTACTTCTGCCTCTTCCTCTGTAACTGTTTCACCATAATAGATACTAATAAGTTCAGACTCATCTTCAACTAGGCTTTTGATTAATTCAACTGCTGTTGTCTTTACATCATCACCTACTGAATAAATCGTCTTATCTCCTAGACCCATTATATTGCCTTGTTTTATTTCCTTACCATCAATACTGGTGTCACGGATAGCATAAGTAACTTGACCAGTTTTAACTCTCTCCATCTCCTTAGTCATTCTCTCAAGATTTTCTTCTGGAGATTTATCATATATAAAATTAATTAAAGCTGTTATACCCTGTGGCACTGTCTTTGATGGAACGACTATTATATTCTTATCTTCTGTCAGTTGCTTTGCTTGTTCAGCAGTTAGAATGATATTACTGTTATTAGGTAATATAAATATGTTATCAGCATTGACTTCATCAATGGCAACCAACATATCCTCTGTACTTGGATTCATTGTTTGACCACCTTCAATCAGGTAATCTACGCCAAGTCCTGTAAATATTTCACCTAAACCTTTACCCATTGAAACTGCTATAAAGCCAACCTTTTTTCTCGGTTTTTTATTTACATTATTCTGCTCCATGGCAGCTTTTTCTGCATCTTTTATAACTTTTTCATTATGTTCTTCACGCATATTATCTATCTTCATATTAGTAAGAGAACCATACGTTAACGCCTTTTGGATTGCTAAACCTGGGTCGTTCGTATGTACATGTACTTTTACAATGTCATCATCCGACACGACTACGATGGAATCTCCTATTGATACAAGATAGTTTTTAAAATCTGTCTCTATATCAGAATTATATTCATTTTCGACCATAATAATAAACTCGGTACAATAACCAAATTTAATATCCTCTGAGGCTATTCTCTCTACATTAATTCCTGTAGACATGGCATTTGCTGATGTTGATTTATCTAATATGGGACTAATCTCTTTTCCTAATAAGGCATCGTAAGCACCCCTAAATATTTCTAATAATCCCTGACCACCGGAATCAACAACGCCTGCCTCCTTTAATACAGGAAGCATCTCAGGGGTCTGCTCCAATACTTTTTCCATATGAGCAATTATTTCTTTCCCAAAACAAACCATGTCATCTGTTTCCATAACAAGCTGAGCTGCTCTTTCTGCGGCACCTCTGGCAACAGTAAGTATAGTACCCTCTTTTGGTTTCATAACAGCTCTATAAGCTGTTTCAACAGCTTTCATTAACCCATTAGCAACAACAGTAACATCCAATTCTTTACTATCTTTTGTCTCTTTAGTAAATCCTCTAAATAACTGTGATAGTATTACTCCTGAGTTTCCTCTTGCACCACGGAGTGAACCACTTGATATTGCCTTTGAAAGTTTCTCAATTGTAAGTTCATCAAGACTTCCAATTTCTTTTACAGCTGACATAATAGTCAATGTCATATTAGTGCCGGTATCTCCGTCTGGCACCGGGAATACATTAAGTTCATTAATATATTCCTTTTTTGCTTCTAAACTTGCAGCTCCAGCAAGAAACATTTTTTTAAATGTTTTTGCGTCTATAGTTTTAACAATCACTGATTTTTCCTCCTTAAATGCCGTGATTCCCGGTGTCAATCTATTACTCTGACTCCCTCAACAAATATATTAATCTTGTCAACTTCAAGCCCCGAGAATTCCTCTACATTATACTTGACATTACTGATTAGATTATCAGCAACAGCAGAAATACTAACTCCATAGGAGACAATTATATGCAGGTCAATCGTGATTTTGTTTTTTTCATCAATGATTACATTAACTCCATGGCTTAAATTATCTTTCTTTAGGAGCTTAACTATACCATCCTTCATATTAACAGAAGCCATACCTACAACACCAAAACATTCCACTGCTGAAGCTCCAGCATATTTCGCTAGTACATCATGATCAATCATTACTTCACCAATGTCTGTATTAATATGTCCTTTCATACTAATCCTCCATTTCTATGCCACTAAAAGGCTAAACTTGAAATCACTTTGACTCTTCTGTGTGCGGCATATGCACAAAACTTTCTTCTTATACTGATAGTATAGCCAATATTTATTCTATAATAAACTTATATTTAAAATCAATTTATTTATTGACATTCTTTTATACAAATGCATACATTTGCTTTTATCACCCTGCATATTATATATTATTATGAATATTAAATGGATGTGAATAATATGAAGAGAATGATAGGGTTTATCTTGTTTTGGATTGCTATTGGCATGACAATTATGCTTTTTATTACTAACGGAATATTAGCTATATGTATTATTATTTGTTGTTTATTGCTTGGTTATAATCTATTCTGCAATTAGCAGGTCATCATATAATATTAATCTTCAATTAAAATGGGGTGCCAAGATCCCCCTGACACCCAAATGTTTCATTTATGCGCGTTCTACTTTACCGGATCTAAGACAGGAAGTACAAACATACATTTTTCTAGCAGCACCGTTAACTTTAACTTTTACAGACTTAATATTAGGTTTCCATATCTTATTTGACCTTCTATGAGAATGACTCACAGCATTTCCAAAGTGAGCACCTTTATCACATATTGTACATTTTGCCATTAAGAAGCACCTCCTTAGGTATTATTGAGACCCATATATGGTCTTACAAACATATAACATTCTATCAGAATATAATTTATAATGCAAGTTATTTTTATTGCATTAATTATGGAACTAGAAGCTTAGTAATATGAGATTCCCCAATGACTGTTATGCCATTATGAATAAATAGATCTGCAGTAACACCGTTACCTTCAATTAATATCCCTGAAAATGTACCATCATAGATCCTACCGTAACCACAAGAAGGACTTCTTTCTTTTAATATAGCATATTTACAATTATATAATCTGGCTATCTTCAGTGCTTCTTTTGCTCCCCGTTCAAAATACTTTGTTACATCCTGCCCTGATATATTCATAACCTTGTCCCTGATTCGTTCGGCAGGTTTTCTTGGTATTCCCAAACCTCCCATAATTTCAGGACATATTGGAATTAGATTGTATCTTTCCATCAATTCATCTAGGTATTGTAGATAACTACCTTTTCCATCATACCTACACTGTATATCTAGAAAGCATGCACTTATTAATATGTTTTCTTTTTTAATCATTTAAATCTCATCTGTATACTGATGTTTTACAGCATCCTTTATCTCATCTCCAATATTCTCATCCTTATTCTTAGATCCTTTAGAGAATTTATTGATTACATCGGGAACCATATCAAGAATTTTACTCATACCATCTTTCTCCTTGATATTTACCACCTTGGAAGAGCCATTTTGGATTACAAGAACGGAACTAGGTATTATCTTGCCTCCAAGTCCACCACCTGCGTTATTCTTCTTGTCACCTGCAAATGCGCCAGCACCTACGCCAAAGCTTACCTCAACGAAAGGTAATATAATTGTTCCATCTGGAAAACTAACTGCTTCTCCAACAACCGTTTTAGTAGATAAAAAACTATCCATTCCTTTAAAAAGTGATTCAACTGTTCCATTGAAATTGTTATCAGACATTAAAACTCCTCCTTTAATCGTTGATAATTGGTCTTAAATTTCTTAAATCTCTCATCCAATAATAGCTTAATTACTATTATTAGTATTGTCCATATTCTTATTCTACCCTTTGCAAAGTGCTTTCCTTTTAATACCTTATTCTCAAAATCAGGAGTTATCTCAATGTTATCTCCATAAAAGCTATATAAAATACTTAACACCCCAAGAGCTTGTCCTGTACTGCACGGATCTCCTGTGCCAAATACTAGCCTTGATTTGAGTTTAGTAGGTAGAATATGTTTAATTAACCTAATAAAACTTGAAAATGTTAGACGAAAAGCTTCTTTGTTAACTTCATTTCTTATAAAGGATATAATAAGACTAACCTTATGTTTAATATTAAGAAGCTTCTTAAAAAAATCTTTTATTTTTTGCTTAATCCTCTTATAGAAAGCAAATACTCTCGCTTTTAATCTAGTGGTAGAGGATTTCTTATAAGTAGTATCATCTTGCGGTTCGTTATGTTTAATGTCTGGTTTGATATCTGATTCATGTTTGATATCATCTTCTGCAGTTATTTTGATATCTGACTCATTCTTGATATCTTCCTCAATTGTTTTTTTGATGTCTTGACCATCAGTTTTGAAATCCTGTTGCTCTCTTGGTACCTTTTTATGTTCTTTTATGGGATGTTTAGCTCTATCCTTTGTTCTTGGTTTTCTCATTTCCTTAGTGCTATCGTAAACTAAATATCCAAGAATCCTAAACCATATCCTATTACCCTGATCTGCTATGTGTACCCTTCCATGGACTAGATGTAATAACCAGCTGACACCACCATCTAGCATAAAAGCATCTCCATGTTCCGCCCTAAGCCTATACCTAATAGGAACAAACAGAACTAGTAATAGGATTAGTAAAAGTAATCCCAGTATAACCAATATGATAATTCCTATTATCTTTAATATTGTTAAAATAAGGGATAACATAATCTATCCATCCACCAATCATAAATTCTATATAGTACCACTCTTATGTAAAGTATTCTCTAACATTAAAACCACCAGTGTTATGGTATACTTCCATAAGCATATCTTGCACTAAGTTAAGGGCCTCACTCTCACCTTTTGCCAGTCCAATTATCTTAATATCTGTTCTATTATAATAGGGGAACAAAAGCTCATTTGCATTCATTATATCAAAAAGATTGTGGAGATTGGAGGCAAGGGCTATGCAATAAACATCATTTGTAATCTTTCTTTTATTGATTTTTCTAATAGCCTTATCCTTTTTGTTTATGAGCTGATCACCGATATATAGTTTTGTCGCCCATTGTATCATAGGGATACCTCCAAATTTATTATCATTTATACGCCCTCTACAATAAGTATTCCACTTATTTCCACATGTAATACATTTACTATATTAATCAATCGGCCATTATATAATTAATAATCTCCTTACAGGCATATTTCTCTGCTTTGTCTGTACATGAACTTAAGGAATATAGAACATAATCCATAACCTCCGTATGATTCTTAAAAAATACAGGAAGCCTGTTAATGGTATTAGCCATAATTGCACGGACAATCATTCTATCTACCTTTTTAAACTTATTATCAAAATCTTCAATTAGCTTGTCTATTTCTTTTTGAATCTTCTCTTTATTTACAGTTTCAACCTGTCTGTTTTTCCTCAAATCAATGAATACACTACCTGATAGAAGGTCCTTGCTGGTTAGAAGTACATTTAGTAACTTCTCTTCCATTAAGCTTTCTACTAAATCTCTATGATGGGTATCTATATGACTTATACCATCCTCAAAGCTCATCAATTCATAGTCCATATATTCTAGGTAGCCCTCTAAACTCTCAAATTTCTTTAAGATATCCTCTGAAGGTTCTTCAGCCTTCTTGTCATAAAACACCTTATTTATATCATTTATAATATAGAAGGCAGCATCCTCTAGTTTTTGTTCCTCATTAGTTACTGTACCGACATAGGATGCACATATTAATATTACATATAACTGATTAATAACCTCCATTAGAACATAATATGCCGTTGATATTGTATCAATAAAAAATCCAACTTCCTCAATTAAAGCTGATGCCTCTTCATAGTCTTTTTTTGTTATTTCTTTAAAATCCAGTCCTTCCAGGGCTTCTTTTTTACTCCATAAATCAGGATATTCCTCCTTAATAGTATCAGTAATATCTAGGGTCGCTCTACTCCTAATAATATAAATATAAGTATCTAAAGTAGCTTCCTGTACTCCCGTAAGCTCATATAATCCTTCACTTAAATAATCAAAGAACTTCTGCCTTGTTATACGGATAGGTAGTTGCCCTATTACCTCTTTTATTAATTCATTAATCTGTACATTGTCATCAGAATCAAAGATGAAACGAAGAACCTCCTTGGCAAACTCCTCATCATCCTCTATATTATCAATATCCTCCATACTCTTAAAACGATATTCAACACGATTTAGAGCATATTCGTAAATCTCGAATAGGTCTCTATAGGAGCTTATAACATCCATCTTTGACTTAACCTGATCTCTGAGCTTGTCCAAGGCTTTTACCTTGTCTTCAAGCTCCTTGCCACTTTTACTTAAGTTCCCTAGATCAGCTACTAAATCCGTTAAGGATTTGCTGTAATCTAGCAACCCCCTATCCCAATGTGAATTATCATCACAATACATCTCATAGTATGTATAGTAAAGTAAAGCCAGCTGTACAGATGCATAGGCATAATACTTACCTACAACATCATTCATGAAATCTGGAATGTTTTTCTCAAGATTACGATTATTTATAAGATTCTTATATATGCTTTTTAAGTTCATGCTTACAAAACCATCCTGTCTTATGTCTTTTCTTTATCTCTTTACATGTTCATGGGTAAATAAATGCTCCATACAATATTCATAATTGCCATCACATTTTGAACAGAATCTAAATTCTAAGTCATCATCATCCAATTCTGTCTTCCCACAAACAGCACATTTGTGCCTTGTTATAGCATTATGGGATTTGGATGTATTGCTTTGCCTCATTCCCTCTCTCATCTGTCTACGAAATCTTGCTCTTCGCTCAATTTCTCTAGGTGAAATCCTTCTGTAATTTCTGGTGGCAAAATAGAATATTACAAAGTTTAGTAATGATACTATTATGGTAATTGTTCCTAAGAAGGCTCCACTTTTAATTAAGCTAAATATATTAAATGCATATAAGGCTGCATTTACCCATGCAATATATTTTACCTTAATTGGAATAAAGAAATAAATCAAAAATTGAGTATTTGGATATATAGCAGCAAAGGCAAAAAACAAAGAGCTATATATATAATCTAAGGGCGGAGTAAATATAAGCATATTAAAAATAAAACCATTATTGATAGTGGTGCCTAATATATTTACACCATTTATTCCATAGACAACAAATGCAGCTATTATATTTAGAATAACTGCAGAGAAGAAATATATATTTAGCCTAAATGAGCCCCAGGCATTCTCCAGTGCATTTCCTATTAAATAGAATACATAACACTTTAAAGCTACATAAAATATATCACCAAATGATAATGTGTTATAAGGTATCAAAAAGGTAATCAACCTCCATATCTGCCCCCTTAATACCTTATCTATGTCAAGTCCAAAATATATAAATCCGACTTCCGGTACAAAAGAATATATTATTAAGCCGATTCCATATAATATTATGACATATTTCATAAGATTTGGAATTGCATATTTTCCGAATCTTCTTTCTAGTCGCTGTAGTAAATTCATGCTGACACCTGTGCCTTTCAAATAAAGCTAAAATAATTTTTTCTTTCTGAATATTAAAACTGTAATAATGGTAACTACCAATGCTGATGAGGTTACAAAATAAAATCCATAGGGGTGTTTTCCTCCAGGAATATTGGCAAAATTCATGCCATAAAAGCTGGCAATCATGGTAGGAATTTCTAGCACTATAGTTATGGCTGCAAGAAATTTCATAACAATATTTTGGTTGTTGGATATAATAGATGCAAAAGCATCCATGGTACCAGTTAAAATACCGCTATAGATGTTAGCCATCTCTATGGCCTGCTTGTTCTCAATTATTACATCTTCAAGAAGTTCTTCATCATCTGGGTAATGCTTTACACTTTCTAATTTTAACATTTTTTCAAATACAACTTCGTTGGATCTTAACGATGTTGTAAAATAAACTAGACTTTTTTGTAAGTCAAATAATTCAATTAATTCTCTATTTTGCGTAGATATGTGAAGTTTTCTCTCTATCTCCCCGCTTTTAATATCAATTGTACGTAGATTCTGAAGAAATGTTGAGGCATTCTTATACAAAATCTGTAGAATAAATCTTGACTTCTTAAAAGTATAAAAATCCCTTATTCTTCCGTCCATAAAAACCTTTAGAATCGGTGTTTCTTCCAAACAGACAGTTATAAGCAGATTCTCTGCTACGATAATACCAAGAGGAATTGTTACATACCTTTCCATGTCATGTCCCTTTTCAATGGTTGGAATATCCACAACAATGACAGTGTAATTTTCCTCAACTTCAATTCTTGCCCGTTCTTCCTCATCCAAAGGAGCCCTTAGGTGATTAAGCTCTATGTTAGTTTTCTCAGAAACATCCAAAAGTTCTGCTGCCGAAGGATTTGTCATGGCAATCCAGCAACCCTCCGTAATCTCATTAAGAATTTGTAATGAACCCTCTACTGTCTTAAATATTTGAATCATAAATGCTCCTTTCCACTGCTTATAGTATAGCAATGGTTTTCGCATTTTAATCCTAATAATATTATAATATATAGATAGGAAGGACTAATATTGAAAACCATCTGCATACTGCAGTATACGATATTAATTTTTGTATTCGATAACTACTATCAGAACTGGCTTCCAAAAAGACACCTTCCTTTCATTTCTTAAATTATATTTTTAATTATATGTTTTAATATATTCTTTGTCAAATGGTAACTTGACCACTTCCAACAATGGGCATGGAAAGTGTTGTTCCTGGCATAAGGCTGATTGAATCTATATTATTGTTTTCCAATAAATCAGCTAAATTAATATCATTCTCTGCTATGATACTTCCTAGAGTATCACCCTCCCTCACTAGATAAGTAGTGAAATTGGTATAGTCACTACGGGGGATACAGGGCAGGCAGATAACATCACCGATTCTAAGGTTATAAACATTAATAAAAGGATTTGCCTTAATAATCACACCTACATCCACATTATACCTTCTGCCAATTGAGTAAAGGGTATCACCCTTCTTAATTTCATAATATATGCAGTACATATAATTCTCCTCTCTACTATAGATAGATCAACATTATTTAATTCTATTATATTCATATGTTACACAAATGAGATTGTGTCATAAACTGAAATCAAGAAGGCACTTTATTTATAATAAGAATCAATTAAGACTTTATTAATTTCTTCTATATGTATATAATAATGGAAATGTTGAACTTAATAATTTTGTATCGTATAATATAGAAAGCTATTTTTTTAAAAAAATGAGTCTTATATAAGGCTTTTGTCAATAGATATGTAGCATTACTTTTATTAAAGGTTTAAGGAAATAAGGAGTACATCATGAACACAAAGAATTATTCTCTAGGAATTGATATCGGTTCTACTACTGTTAAGATTGTCATCATGAATAACCATAAGGAAATATTGTTTTTTGACTATGAAAGGCACTTTGCTAATATTCAAGAAACCTTAGCCTCCCTCATGAAGAAGGCAGAGGATGCACTTGGTAATCTATCTGTTCAGCCTGTTATAACAGGTTCTGGAGGCTTAACAATATCTAAGCATTTGGATGTTCCTTTTGTACAGGAAGTCATTGCCGTCGCCACTTCATTACAGGATTATGCTCCTCATACTGATGTTGCTATAGAGCTAGGTGGAGAAGATGCAAAGATTATATATTTCTCCAATGGTATAGAACAAAGGATGAATGGTATATGTGCAGGAGGTACAGGCTCCTTCATTGACCAGATGGCCAGTCTTCTTAAGACAGATGCTGCTGGTCTAAATGAATATGCTAAAGATTATAAAGCAATATATCCCATAGCAGCTAGGTGCGGTGTATTTGCCAAATCTGATGTACAGCCTCTAATCAATGAAGGAGCAACAAAGCCCGACTTAGCCGCATCAATATTTCAAGCTGTAGTAAATCAGACCATCAGTGGACTTGCATGTGGTAAACCAATTCGAGGTAACATCGCATTCTTGGGAGGTCCATTACATTTTCTATCAGAGTTAAAGAGTGCCTTTGTCCGTACATTAAAGCTGACAGAAAATCAGATTATATCACCGGAAAACTCCCATTTGTTTGCCGCTATAGGTGCTGGAATGAATTCCAAAGAAGAAAGTACTACCACTCTATCAGCCCTATATAACCGGCTATCCGAAGGAATCAAGATGGATTTTGAAGTACATAGGATGGAACCCTTATTTAAGGACGAAACTGAATACGAAGAATTCTCTAGGAGACATTCCCTACATACTGTTAAAAAAGGAAACTTAAGTGAATATGAAGGCAACTGTTACTTAGGTATTGATGCTGGATCCACCACAACAAAGGTTGCCCTGGTTGGAGAAGATGGCAGTCTCCTTTATTCCTTTTATAGCAATAATAACGGAAGTCCTCTAAAAACAACAATAAAATCCATAAAGGAAATTTATGATATACTACCTGAGAAGGTTAAAATAGTACGTTCCTGCTCCACTGGTTATGGAGAAGCTTTAGTAAAAGCCGCTCTTATGCTGGATGAAGGGGAAGTAGAAACCGTTGCCCACTATAAAGCGGCTGCTTTCTTTGAGCCAGATGTTGATTGTATCCTTGACATAGGTGGCCAGGATATGAAATGCATAAAAATCAAAAACAAGACTGTAGACAATGTACTTCTTAACGAAGCTTGTTCCTCAGGATGTGGTTCTTTTATAGAAACCTTTGCCAAATCCTTAAATTATGAGGTTGAGGACTTTGCCAAGGTTGCACTCTATGCCAAAAACCCAATTGATTTGGGAACAAGGTGTACTGTGTTTATGAATTCTAAGGTAAAACAAGCACAAAAAGAAGGAGCAACAGTAGCTGATATCTCAGCAGGCCTGGCTTATTCAGTAATAAAGAATGCCTTATATAAAGTAATAAAAGTCACCAGTCCAAAAGATTTAGGTAAGAAGATGGTAGTCCAAGGGGGTACATTTTATAATGATGCCGTACTTAGAAGCTTTGAAACTATATCAGGTTGTGAAGCTGTAAGGCCTGATATAGCTGGTATTATGGGAGCTTTCGGTGCAGCCCTTATTGCTAGAGATCATTATAATGGTGAAGAAAGCTCTATGCTTTCTATTGAGCAAATCAATGAACTCAAGTTCGAAACCTCCCTTGCCCGTTGTGGTAGGTGCACCAACAACTGTACGCTTACTATCAATAAATTTACTGGCGGAAGGCGTTTTATATCTGGTAACAGATGTGAAAGAGGGGTAGGTAAAGAAAAAAATACAGAGGATATTCCTAACCTATATGAATACAAAATGGATAGATACTTTAATTATCCCACACTTCCTGAAAAGGAGGCTCCCAGGGGAACTGTTGGTATCCCTAGGGTACTAAATATGTATGAGAATTATCCCTTCTGGCATACCTTCTTTACAAGACTAGGATATCATATTGAACTATCTCCTGTCTCTAGCAGGGATATCTATGAACTTGGCATAGAGTCCATTCCCAGTGAGTCAGAATGTTATCCTGCAAAGCTATCCCATGGTCATGTAAAATGGCTTATAGATAAGGGAATAAAATATATATTTTATCCTTGCATACCTTATGAAAGAGATGAGGTTCCAGGAGCAAATAATCATTATAATTGCCCCATTGTTACCTCCTATCCTGAAAATATTAAAAATAACGTAGAGGAATTGCGGGATCCTTCAATTGAATTTATCTGTGACTTCCTTTCATTTGAGAGTGAAGAAATTCTAACTAATCGCTTAGTAGATATCTTCATAGATAGAGGAATAGATAAGGAAGAGATTAAAACTGCGGCTAAGGCCGCATGGCAAGAGCAAGCCCAAGCAAGGGAGGATATGAGAAAGAAAGGTGAAGAAACCTTAGCTTATCTTAAGGCTTCAGGAAGAAAAGGCATTGTTTTAGCTGGCAGACCCTACCACATTGATCCTGAAATCAACCATGGAATTCCTGAGATGATTAATTCCTTTGGTGTTGCAGTCTTAACCGAGGACTCTATATCACATTTGACTAAGGTGGATAGACCTACTATGGTCGTGGATCAATGGATGTATCACTCCCGCCTGTATGCTGCGGCTTCCTTCGTCCGCACCCAGCCCAACTTAGAGTTGATTCAACTATTTTCTTTTGGTTGTGGCTTGGATGCTGTAACCACAGATCAGGTAAAAGATATACTTAACGATTCAGGTAAGATTTACACCGTATTAAAGATAGATGAAGTCAACAATCTAGGGGCAGCAAGAATACGTCTTCGTTCCTTGCTATCTGCAGTTAAGGAAAGAGAAGCTAATAACTACAAACCCCAAGTTGTTTCATCTTCATACCACAGAGCTATATTCACAGAAGATATGAAGGATACCTATACCATCTTAGCACCACAGATGTCTCCAATTCATTTTGAGTTGTTAGAACCTGCTATGAGATATGGGGGTTATCATGTGGAGATTCTTCCTAATGATAATCGCAAATCCGTGGATGTGGGTCTGCAATATGTCAACAACGATGCATGCTATCCTTCCCTAATGGTTGTAGGACAGATAATGGATGCCCTGTTGTCGGGTAAATACGATCTTAATAAAGTTGCTGTTATAATAACTCAAACCGGTGGTGGTTGCCGTGCAACTAATTATATTGGATTTATCAGAAGGGCCTTGGAAAATGCAGGAATGTCTCAAGTTCCGGTTATATCCTTAAGTGCTTCTAATCTGGAGAAGAACCCAGGCTTAAAGATTACACCAAAGCTTCTGATGGCATCAATGCAAGCACTGGTATATGGTGATATCTTCATGCGGGTTGTTTATAAGACCCGCCCCTATGAAAAGGTTCCCGGCTCCGCCAATGCTCTTCATGCAAAATGGCGTGACAAATGTATTAATAGTCTTAAAAAAGCCAAATGGGGAGAATATAAGAAAAACATAAGGGGAATAATCCATGATTTTGACAACCTTCCCATACATGAAGATTTAAAGAAACCAAAAGTAGGGGTAGTTGGAGAAATACTTGTTAAATTCATGCCTGCTGCCAATAATTATCTTGTTGATTTGTTAGAAGCAGAAGGTGCAGAAGCTGTTGTACCTGACCTAATGGATTTCCTTAGTTACTGTGCCTATAATAATAATTTTAAAGCAAAGTTTCTAGGTAAAAGTAAAAAGAGTGCCACTATCGGTAATATAATTATATGGGCTATAGAAAGACTACGAAAAGAAGCTGTGGACTCATTTAAAAAGAGTAAGCGATTTAGTCCACCAACCCATATAAAAGTAATGGCCGATTATGCTAAAGATGTGGTCTCACTGGGAAATCAGACTGGTGAAGGCTGGTTCTTAACTGGTGAAATGCTTGAACTCTTACATTCAGGAGTATATAACATTGTATGTACTCAGCCCTTTGCCTGCTTGCCAAATCACATAGTAGGTAAGGGTGTAATTAAGGAACTGAGGCGGCAACACCCTGAAGCGAATATCGTAGCAATTGACCATGACCCTGGTGCCAGTGAAGTTAACCAACTAAATAGAATAAAACTCATGCTCTCTACTGCCGTCAAGAACATGAACAAGGAAGAATCAATTGACACATAAGATAGAGCTTCTAATATCTGATTATTTTTCACTAATAGATAATAAAACAGATAACTCGCTTTGCTCAGACAAATCTGTTTTATTATCTAGTTCAAATTCTCAGACATAAGAAGCTCTAATACATTTCCATAGGTGCAACTGGTTTTATTTGTTTATTCCAGTTTTATTAATCGGTAATTATATAAGGGGCTTGTGACTCTAATTCCTTATTGGTTACATGTTCTCTATCTGCCAATCAATTGGCTTAACTCCATTATTTTCAAGAAAGTTATTGGTTTTACTAAATGGTTTACTTCCGAAAAATCCACGAAATGCTGACAGTGGGCTTGGGTGAGGTGCCTCCAATATAAGGTGCTTCTTATTATTCAGCATGACTTTTTTATTTTGTGCTGGCCTTCCCCAAAGAATAAATACAATAGGTCTATCTTGTGCATTTACAGCATTAATAATTGCATCAGTAAACTGCTCCCAACCTTTACCTTGATGAGAATATGCCTGATGAGCCCGAACTGTCAATACTGTGTTAAGAAGCAAGACCCCTTGCTCTGCCCATTTTTTCAGATAACCGTTGTTAGGAATGTAACATCCTAGGTCCGCTTTAAGTTCCTTATAGATATTAACCAGGGATGGTGGAATCTTGGTTCCAGGCTTTACTGAAAAACATAATCCATGGGCTTGTCCCTCATTATGATAAGGATCCTGACCGATTATAACAACCTTAACATCCTTTAGGGGTGTAAAATGAAATGCATTAAAAATATCCTCTGCATTGGGATATACCATATGATTCTTATATTCAGATATAATAAACTTATATAATTCTTTATAATAGGATTTGTGAAACTCAGCTTCAATTTCACTCAACCAGTCATTGGTGATTTTGCCCATCTATATACTCCTTTATATGATAGAGGCTATCTCATAATTGTAAGGGAGTATCTTATCTTCCCTAAATATTATGAAACAGCCTCGATGAATCAGTAACTATATTATATTAACACATATTCCTCTATTATATAGATAGTTTTTTACTTCCATTATCTGAAGCTCCTTGAAGTGGAATAAGGATGCTGCTAATACACCATCTGCTTTACCTATGGTAATAGCCTCATAGAAATCTTCCAGCTTACCTGCTCCACCGGATGCAATAATAGGAACAGATACACTCTCAGCAATAGCTTTTGTAAGCTCCAAATCATACCCATTCTTGGTACCATCCCTATCCATACTGGTTAAAAGAATTTCTCCTGCACCAAGTTCTACTGCCTTAACTGCCCACTCTATGGCATCTATTCCTGTATCAATCTTTCCTCCGTGTTTTAATACAGTCCAGCCTGGTGATTCTTCTTTTTTCTTGGCATCCAGAGCTAGTACTACCCTATTACTACCAAACCTATGAGCCGCCTCACTAAGTAAGTTTGGATTGGCTAAAGCTGCTGAACTAACACCAACCTTACTTGCTCCCACCTGAAGAATCTTTTCAAAATCTTCAACAGTACGGATTCCTCCTCCAACTGTAAAAGGTATAGATACTGCTCCTGCAATCCTTTTTATCAAATCCAATTTGATATCTCTATCTTCAGTGGTTGCTGTTATATCAAGAAATACTATTTCATCTGCTCCTGCCTTATCATATGCAGCAGCTATCTCTACAGGATCACCTGCATCTTTTAAATCCACAAAGTTTACGCCTTTTACCACACGTCCCTTATATAAATCCAAACATGGTATAATCCTTTTTGCTAACATGTTATTCTCCCATCTGCAACTATACTCCATATATCAGCCTAATAAAATGAGATGTTCTCTAGAACCACATCATATACTGCTATACTATACTTGGCCTGGCTCTCGCTATTAAGTATATTCATGGCATCTTCTTCTGTTAAACTAAAAACATTATATAATTCAGCAATTATCTGATTCCTTACATAATCCAAATCAGTCTTAATTCCCAATAATGTCGCCAGTTCTACATACTTATCATATCTTTGCAGACCTTTTAGTAAGGAATCTAAGGCTTCAGGATATTTTCTCATATGATAATAATTATTGTATGAATTCAACTGTTTGTTAACAAACATAACTGTCATAATTTTATCATATAACTCAATATCTTCATCTTTAAGCTCAATTCCATAGACTTCATTATATGCTTGGGTGTATTTCTGTCGATTAAAATAATTAGTAGCATTCTTGATACTTAAGGAATAAGAGAAAAGATTAGTTGACACCAACATAAGAATAACCAAAGCTCCAAAAAACACAAAAACTACCCCAGCACCAACTCGATTGATGCGTCCCTCATCAACTTCATCTATAATCTCAATAATTTCTTTTTTCTTGCTTTCTTTTTTAGCAAGCTTGGCCTTCTTTCTTTCAGCCTTTGCTAGAGCTCTTTCTTCAGCTCTTTGTCTTTTGATATCTGAAGGGTCTTCTTTTTCTTCCTCATCCTGGGTGGCTTCATTCTTGTCATTACCTTTTTTTGATTTCTTTAAGGCAACTGCTTCTTCTTTGGCTTTAATCTTTTTTAATTCAGCTTCACTATATTCGACATTACCAAATACTCTAACAAAAAGATTATCCTTCTTTTCCTTTTTCTTTTCTTTCTTCTTCTTTCTTTTCTTTTTCTTATCTTGAAAATCAATCTCTTGTGAAATATCTAGTATACCATTATCAGAATCACTTAAATCAGATACAGCTTCTAAAGCTTCATGAAATACCTCACCTACATCCTCAGGGTAATCATCTTCGCTTTTATTTATCTCACTAATACCTCCTAGCAAATCCGATATAGTTTGAATATCATCTCCTGGATTCTCTGGGTTAAAATGATTAAGCAGATTAAGTAACTCACTCTCTGGGGATAGCTCAGCTTCACTATGAGGTTCATCAGCTAATAAGCCATGGTCTTGGGCTTCATTGTCATTATCTTCGGAATCATCTTGTCCTAACATAGCAAATATTTCATTATTAAATAAATCATCGTCATCAATATTATCTACCATGTAATCACCATCAGCATTCAAATCATTTGTGTCAATATCTAAAGATTCTAAATAATCGGCATAATCATCATCCGAATCCACATCTTCTGAATCCATATAAGCCAAATCTAAATCATGTTCTAAATCCAATTCTTTCAAAATATCAGCAATGTCCGAATCAAGATTCTCATTCAAATCACTATCTTGTTCTATTGCTTCAGCCGATTCTAAAAACTCATCATCAATATTATGCTCAGTCTCGGAATTATTCACATTGTCAATCTTATTAATATCGCCAGAAATCTCATCAGCATTATTAACAATAGAATCATTCAATGCACCAAAATCAGAAGATTCACCACTGCTTTTCTCCTTCTTTATCTTGTATATATCCCTTGCAGTGGCGGTTCCTCCTTGCACAGAGTCCAACAGGCTATCCAAATATGACTCATTAGATATTATATCCTTCTTATCTATACAATCAGTACAATATTCAGTTCCATCACTTATATCTTTTTTGCATAGCTTACACCTTGCCATAAGTCACCGCCTGTTCTCTTATGTATGATACTATTGAACCTCTCATGACTAAAGTCATGAGAGTATTCTTAACTAACTTAATTAATATAAGAACGTATACCTAATTATTCGTATACCTAATTATTATAATTCCACATCAGAGTTAATATCTTTAATGATGTAATGCAAATCCAATATTTCTATCTTCTTTTTTGGTAAGTTTAAAATTCCTGCTATAGCATCCCTTACTGTAGTAGTAATCTTTTTTCTACCTACCTTATCAACGTACTCTGTATTGCTCCTATGAATGCTATTAACATTATCTACGTGGAAACCAATGTTCAAATCCTTAATGCTTGATACAACTAACATCTCTTTGTACTCATTTACCACGTCTTCTAGCTTAAGGTATGATACAAGGTCAATGATAGGAATAATAAAATCTCTTGGCTTTATTATACCTTCAATGTATGGATGAGAATTAGGTATCTTCCTGGGGTTATGTTCATAGGGGAGTATTTCCCTTATATCCTGAATATCTACTCCATAGGAATTCCCTCCTACTTGTAACTCCAATATTTCAATTCCCCTTTTTTCTTCACCAAGCAATAATTCCTTCTCCATCATATACCTCCGCCTATGTAAGATGTTATCCTTATCTCTTGTATATCCCTAAAATTATGCTTATATTATAGTCTATATAGTTCAAAAAAACAAATAAAAATCATTATTATTGTGTAATGTAACAAAAATCGCTAAAGTCTGCAGAACCACCAATCTCTTTAGTAGAATAAGTAAACAGACCAAATCTGCACCCACAAAAATGATCCAGCTTAAAGTACAGCTTATGAGTAGGACCAATTTTCTTCCAGGAGCTATCATTTATCTCGTTTTTATTAACAGAATCAGTATAATAAAAATCAGCTTCATCTATCATATCTGCAAAATTACCCTTAACTTTTAATACTACCTTATCATTGTTCCACGGAATTCTTTCATATTCTGTACCATTATAGTTGTTTGTCTTTTCTTTTGAATCTACAGGCTCTCTACCTTGCATTACCAGATAGTATTGGCCCTGATCCTTATGTAAAGCCACTAAACCATAGCAACCCTGAAATGCACTAATGCCAGCATAGTCGCCATCTTTTAAGTTGCTACCATCTACAGTAACATAAGCTTCACACTGAGGAAAAATCATTCTCTGAGTCAGAGTATTAACAGCCTGGGTTAAATTATCACAGAGCTTTCCTGTTGTAATACGCAGATGACCAGGATTATCTGTAACAGACCATAACTTGTTATCAGGGTTATGATTCCATTGCCATACCTTTTTCAAGTTAATCTTGCCCTCTGAATCTGCTTGATAATTAAAATCATCGGAAGCATATAAAGGCTCATAGTTATATCCCGGTCTTGTAGAATTTGTTGCAACATCCTTTGGTACCTTACCGTCAACTCCCATTATCACATTTCCATCCTTAAATTCCATGGGAACCAGTACAGGAACACGACCTATTGCCCCTCTATCCTGGAACAAGATGCCATACCATTTGCCATCTGGTGTATCCACAATACCACCCTGAGCAACTCCTGAATTGTGATATTCCATATCATCAACCAGAACATCTCCACCGACAAATTCGCCCTCTAATGAATCTGATGAATAACAAGCCTCTGCTCTAAACCATCTATCTGGAAGACTATGAATTAAAAATACATAATATTTGCCATTTATCTTATAAATATGGGCTCCTTCATAACCGAGGATAGGATTTTCCTCTGAAATAATAATTCTATCTAGACCACCTGGCTTCTTAGCGGTTAGATCCTTATTAAGCTCCGTAAGATGTACATTTCTATTACCATATACTATAAATACCCTATCATCATCAAATAGCAAGGAGCTATCATGATAAAAGCCTTCAATATACTGTTTTCTCCATGGACCTTCAATGTTCTCTGTCATAAATAGATAGGTTTTACCTGTATCATTGGCTGCAAAGCATACATAAAAGGTTCCATTGTGATAACGCAGGCTTGCTGCCCACATCCCCTTACCATAAATATTCTTATCATCGACTAATCTCTGTGCTTCTGTATCGTCTAAGGTATCGTAGACATAGCTGGCAATCTCCCAATTAATTAAATCATATGATCGTAAAATAGCTCCGCCAGGCATAAAATGCATGGTCGTGCTTACCATATAGTAAGTATCATCCACACGAATAACATCGATATCCGGATAATCCATTCTTGTAATAGGGTTTGTAAATTCATATTTT
>JAAYRE010000043.1 GCA_012518935.1 Clostridiales bacterium | reverse complement strand
TAGCCTAATTAATTTTTGGATATATGGCTTTTCATCTATCTGTTTATTAATATTAATAAATCCTTTCATAGGCTTATTTTTTGGTAATGAATATATACTTTCTATGTCAATTGTTTTTATTTTAGTATTAAATTTTTATATAATCGGCATGAGAAAAAGCAATTTAACTTTTAATGATGCTTTGGGTTTATATTGGTATGACCGTTATAAACCAATTGCTGAGTCAATTTTAAAAATTCTTATCTCCTTTTTACTTGTTAAAAAATATCAAGTATTTGGTATATTACTTGGCACTACTATAAGTACGATATCTACATGTTTTTGGATTGAACCATACATATTATATAAGTATGGTTTAAAAATATCAATAAAGAGGTATTATAGTAAGTATTTTTTATATTCAATTGTTCTAATACTGGCAGGTGGATTAACATGGTTAATTTCAAATCTATTTAATGGAGATGTATTAGTATCTCTTGTATTAAAGCTATTAACGTGCATTATTACACCAAATATAGTATTTGTAGTCTTTTTCATAAAAAGCGAAGAAGTTGTTCATTTATATAATATTTTTAGAAATATCGTTTATAGAAAATATCATACTAGTACAGAAAAAGGAGAGTTATTAAATGATTGAAGTAAGTATTATTGTTCCGATTTTTAATTCTGAAAAATACTTAAAGAGATGTATTGAAAGTATAATTAATCAATCCTTTAAGGATATAGAGATTATATTAGTAAATGATGGCTCTACAGATAATAGCGGCAAAATATGTGATTACTATGTAGAAAAAGATAAAAGAATAAAAGTCTTTCATATAGAAAATCAAGGGGTATCTATGGCAAGAAACATTGGTTTGAATTATGCAACAGGAGAATGGATAACCTTTGTTGATGCTGATGATTGGATAGAGCTTAACGCTCTAGAATGGGCGATAAATATTGTGAATCAATATGATATTGATTTGTTATGTTGGAACTATGTACTTAATTATGGCAAGAAACAAGTTAAAAATAAAAGCATTAACCCTGATTTTATTATTAGAGATCAGAAGGAGTTAAAATGGCTCTTACTTGATATTATGTATCCTGAATATGATTTTATTATGAATGGAGTTAGTATAGGAAATATTCGTAGTTGTTGTACAAAGTTATTTCGAAGAAAGATAATCTATGATAATAAAATCAGATTTATGAAGGAATTAATTATTGCTGAAGATGCCCATTTTTGCATGGAATATATGAAATTAGCAAGAAAAGTATTATTGGTTAATAAATATTTATATCATTATAGATTTCTGAATGATTCAGCAGATAGAAGATATAGACCTAATGTTAATGATATCAATACTAAAGTTATGGAAGTCTTTTATAATTATGTAATTGAAAATTCATATAATAATAACTATTTAAACTGTTATATGGGACTCGGATATGATTGTATATGTAAGAGTTTACTATATTACTTTGTAAATAAGAGTAACAATAAAAAGTTTTTACAACTTGTTAAAGAATTAAAAAGCGTGTTAAAAAGTGATTATTATAAGAAAGCCTTTAAACCCAAGATATTCAAAGGTTTTAGTTTAAAAGAGAAGATAATAATATATTTAGCTAAGAAAGAACATGCAACTATATTATTTATGGTTGGTTATGCAAAGAAAATTATTGATGATTTGAAAAAAGGAGAAAAAAGATATACCAATGGATAGCAAAAGATATAATATATATTATTACATAGCTGTATTCATAATATCAATGAAATTAATGTTAGATATATCACGTTTGATTTACATTCCTGAATATATAGATAATTTCTTAAACTTCATATTTATATTTTGCATGTTTATAAAGTTGATTAGTATTGAATTTACTCAAATATCCTTTGTAGCTTATATATTAATAGGTTTATTATGTGCTTATTCAAATATTAAAATTGGCAATTACTATATATTTATGAGTTATTTAGGAATAATATCATGTTCAGATGTTGACTTGAAAAAGGTATTGAAAATTGCTTTGTTTACCAAAACCATGATTTTATCAATACATATAGTATATTACATAATTAGGTTATGTTTTAATGAAGAAGTATTTTTGATATATCGAAGGAATGGTTTTATTAGACATACCTTTGGATTAGCCCATCCAAATTCAGTGGGATTAATAGTTTTATGGATATTATTAGAAATATTATATCTTTATTATGATCAGCTTAATATATTTTCTGGTATTTCCATTATATCAATTGGATGTTTATTCTTTTATTTTACCGATTCTAAAACTTTAATAATTACATTAATATTAACGATGGCATTGGTTGCTTGTCATAAATTGAACTTAAAGATTATAACAAAAGGAATATTTGTATTTTCCAAATGGGGGTTTTCGCTATTATCTTTATTCTTCTATACATGTATGACCATGTATAGAAAGTCATCAGGTCTACTAAATATTGTTTTAAATAAATTAGATGCCATTTTAAGTGGAAGAATAAGAAGTGCATCTTATGTTTATGAAAGAAATGGACTCACCTTATTAGGTAGATTACTTGAATTTGATAATACCTGGGATGATGTTTACAAATTAGACTTTGTAGTGTTAGACACAGCCTATAGTAGATTAATGCTTTATGAAGGAATATTCTATTTGATTATTTTTTGTATTGGATTTATAGCTTTATCAAATTATACAAAAACAAAAGATCAGATTTTTATAATTTCATATTTACTCTATGGTATAAGCGAGTCTATTATTACAAATGCTTTTTTATGTTTTCCATTATTATTTTTAGGAAGCCTGTGTTTATATAAAAAGCAGATTATACCAAAAAGAAAGCAAATAAAAATAATCATATAATAATAGGGGTTTCAATATTATGAAAAGTTATTTTCAAGATAAAATAAGTATCATTATACCAGTCTATCGTGTTGAGCCTTACCTAAGAAAATTTTATATTCAGCTCAATTTTACTTGAATGAAGCTAACATATTCAAACAACTTTATGAGAATATGTGCTTTATGAGCCTTGATGATAAGATGACGACAAAATCATTATCATAAATCCTTTATCAGATTTAAGATGAATCAGTCCATAATTACATATGGGTATCTTCTTATTATCCTTATATCTCTTATCTTTAGAACTGTCTTTATTAACGTATTGCCATCTACTATAGATTACTTCAGTATCTTCTGGAACATCATCTAGCTCTGCATAGGGGCAAGGCTTTGTAGTTATCATAATATTAGAAGTCACTATTATTCCTACTTCAGATTTGTTTGTAATGATATAGTAATGGGGCAAGATAACCAGTGTTATTTTACCTAGTTTAGCTTGCATTACTTTAGTGTTAATTCTGATATAGAAGGGAGCCTTATAACTTAGCTTAAGAGGTCGCCTATCATATATAACCTTAATTCCCCCATTTTCCTTTGAGCCATTATCGTCAAGTTCATAGATACCTGTTATTTGCCAGAGTTTATGGGAGCTTGCCAGCTTGTCCCATAAGGAAGAAATATCATTATGATTACCATGTTTACTTAAATGGTTGTATTGTAACCTACCAATTGTATGTACATAGATTTTTATGATTATGCCTATTAGGCCTATTAAGATTAGGAGAGTAGTTATTAATATATTTAAGTTAATTGATACTGGTCCTGGTCCTAGAGTAATTAGTGTTTTATTTAAAATATTAGGTATTACTCCTTGAGAATCTAGTAGTAGTAATAAGATTCTTGGTATTAGTGATAGTAAGAAGCTGAGAACTAGCCAATTAGATAGGGTATTTAGTTTTATCAGCCTAGATATTTTATTGATGTGAGTACGATATTTTATTGGTTGCATGCTACTTATCGCAACATTATTTACTGGCTTATACGAGGTCCCACTATAATATGTCATGGTTATTGGTTTTTTCTTTAGCCTCTTTACCCTTAGACTTAAAGTTATCCTAGGTAGAGTAAGTATAAATGTAGTGCTAGATTTTGTGGGTCTTGTCCGAAAGGATATATTATTACTCTTATTAAGCTTAATACTAAATGACATAATAGACCTCCATGTTATGAATTATATTATTAATTGACAGCTTATATCTATATTTTAACAAATTTTATGGGTATTTCAACCATAACATGTCAAATATTACATTATGTCATATAAAGTTAATTATATATTATAAATCGTTACTCTGTTATGAGATATATACATACATTGATGTAGATGATATTTTGTACTAAATGATACAAAATACTTGCAATTGTATAATAATAATTGTATAATGTTGTTATACTAAAGATAAGGAGTGTATCATTTGAACTCAAAAAAACAGTATCCTGAAAAGCTTTATAACTTCACAAAGGATGATATAAAAGCTTACCTAGAGAAGTTTAGAAAATGCATTATTAACGGAAGATATACCATTTCTCAAAACAGAAACAGACAAGAGAACATGGAATTTATTGAAGACTATAAAATTAATTCTAAAAAGGAACATGAAATACTATTAGGGTTACAGTTTGATGATTATTGTTATGCAGTTGAAAATGATAATGTTAATTTTGATGATGAGATTCTATATATATTTTGTAAGCAACATGAACTTGATTATTGGGGTACACTAGAGGTGGTTGATATATATATTAAGGTAAATATGATTGAAACAAAGAATGGTGATATGTTTTCATTTGTTGTTTCGTTCCATAAAAGAAATTTCGAAGTTACTTATTTGTTTAGATAGACAATTGGCATTTGAATGCTAAAAGGAGGATGTTTGAATGAAAGGATTTTGCGAAAAGTGCCGTAATATAGTTGAATACAGCGTAAAGACTGTCAATAAGGAGAAACTTCTTAAAGGTAAAAATCTTAAGTATATTAGTAAAGTAGCTTATTGTAATGAATGTAAGGAAGAAATTTTTGTGCCTGAGATTAGAGATTATAATTTGAATGCTCTTGATAACGCCTATAGAGATTCAGAAGATTTGATTAAAGTAAATGATATTGAGAAAATATTAGAGAAATACAACATTGGGAAAAGACCATTATCCTTATTGCTTGGATGGGGAGAAGGTACATTGACTAGATATATAGATGGTGACACCCCAACCAAACCTTATTCTGAGATACTAAAGCAAATTCTTGCGAGTAACGATTACTATCGAGAAATATTAGAGAGAAATAAAGACAATATTTCATCAGTTGCCTACAGAAAAAGCATGGCAGCTGTTGATAGTATTAATATGGATGCAGTAAGTGAAACTAATAAACTTGAAGCTGCTACGCAATATTTATTGTTTTTAACATCAGAGATTACCCCTCTTGCTTTGCAGAAATTATTGTATTTTGTTCAGGGATTTCATAAGGCTTTTACAGATAAATTTATATTTTCGGAAGATTGCGAAGCCTGGGCACATGGACCTGTATATCGTGATGTTTTTTATAAATACAGAGAATATGGATATAACCCAATAGAAGAAAAAGACCTATCTATCGATAATATCAATTTAACTGAGAGTGAAAAAGAGTTGTTTTATTATATTGTACTATATTTTGGATGCTATAGCGGAAAAGTATTAGAGGATATGACACATTCTGAAGTACCTTGGCGAAAAGCCAGACATGGCTTAAAAGCTGGTGAAAGTTCTGATAGAATTATTAATAAGGCAGACATTACATCATATTTTTATAGTGTGAAAGATAAATATAAAATGTTAAATTACATTGACATAAAAGATTACTCCAAAGACTTATTTAATAAACTTTATTGCTAATAACAATTGATTTTATCGATATCTATTCTGAATTTTTTTCCGGAATAGATATCGATTTTTTCTTTACTTTAAAACATACATATATCAAGAAATATTCGAAGAATATTTGCCTATACCATATAAGCTTATCTTAATGTAGTCCATTTAGAACAATCCCAAACATTCGTAACAAGTCCTTCATAAAATTCAGGTTCATGGCAGATTATTAGGATGATTCCTCTGTAATCTATCAAAGCTCTCTTTAGTTCCGCTTTAGCATCAACATCCAGATGGTTTGTTATAGCACGATCTCCAAAACTGTGGCTAAGGTTTGTTACAGTTAATATACTCATAATGACTCCTTATATATGTTGTCTACGCTTTTATAGAGCAAATCAAATGATATAATAACAAAAACATTTCATAAAAGCAAAGGAATTTATAAGATGAAAAAATTACATATATATGGTAATTAGATGTCGAAAAGTATATAATTATAAAAACAGATAGCAAACAAAGAACTGGCTGAAACATTATCTATTAATTAGTATATTTATAAATTAAAACAAGGGGTCGTTGATTAACGGCCCCTTGTTTTTACACTATATTATAATAGATTTATTTATCCTAAGCCCAAATCAACCAAATCAATACATATCCTGTTATAACTGCAGTAAGGGTAAAGGGAACACTGATTTTCATAAATTCTTTTGTACTTACTTCATGACCTTCTTTACGAAGTATTCCAATACCTGCAATATTAGCAGAAGCGCCAATAGGGGTAATATTACCACCAAGGGTTGAACCAACTAACAATCCGAAATATAAAATTGTCGGATCAATTCCCATTGAAGAAGCAATTGAGCTAACAACAGGTAACATGGTAGCAACGTATGGTATATTATCAATAACGGCAGATATAGCCACAGATGCCCATACAATCAAAGTGTATATAACAAATAGGTTGTCCCCACCAACTTTGACAAATAAGGCACCTATATCATCAATTACTCCTACGGTTTTAATTCCACCTATAAGAACAAATAAACCAGCAAGGAGTCCTATTGTTGTATAATCTATATCTTTTAGAACATTAGTAAGGGTATTCTTATCTTTTGTTTTTATAAATTTGCGAATTAGTCCAATTATCAATAATCCCATACAGATAAGACCATTGGTTGTGTCAGGTTTCTTCTCTATGAAGGAAGCTAAGATTAGTAAAACTATAATTCCAGTAAGAAGCACTGTTGGAAAATAATCTGTAACTTCGGTTTTATCCATGGCTTTTACTGGTTGCTTATATTCTCTAAATAACCACAGTAAGATAAATATTGTTGCCAGGGCACCTAATTCTACTACCCAGAATATACTGGGTTTTCCCTTATACCAGAAGAATTCTAGGAAATTCATATTTGCCTCTCCACCTAGAAGGATAGATGTGGTGTCACCTACTAAGGTTGCAGCACCTTGAAGATTAGAGGATATAGCAATAGCTATAACACTGGGTACTGGGGACATCTTTAATTTTTTTGCAATAGTAAGTGCCACAGGAGCTACCATTAATACGGTTGCAACATTGTCAACAAAGGCTGATATTATTCCTGCAAATAAAGCCAGGGATACCATGGCCCATTTTACATTGGGGGTTTTATCTATAATAATATCTGCCAATTTTGATGGCATTTTTGATTCAATGAAGAGGGACACAACACCCATTGTTCCCGCAATCATCATAATAACATTCCAGTCAATTTCGCCCAAGTAATCGTAGGTAGGTAATATATCAACTAAACCTAGAATTACAAAGATAAGTGCAGAACCAAGTGCGATAAAAGCTCTGACCTTTGTAAAAATCAATAAACATATATAAGTCGCAAGAAATAAAATAAGTGCTAACGTTTTTGCGTCCATTGCTTCCTCCTTAAATCAAAAAAGTATTACAATAATTATATCACAAATAAATTCACCCTAAAAGCCATACTATATTCACATAATTAAATATTTAACAAAATTGAAAAATATGGTTGCATTTCATACGTCGTTATGGTAGTATGGTAAAGTGCTAACACATTAAACACTTTGGGAGGAGTTTTTATGAAAAGAAGAGCATTATGTTTATTACTAATAGTTATGATGATCATTGGTTTTACCGCATGTGGTAAGAAAGATAATGAGGTAAATGAATCTGGCGACAATGAGAAAAAAGATGAGTCATTAACTTATATTATGGATAAGGGTAAGTTGATACTGGGCCTTGATGATTCTTTCCCTCCTATGGGATTTCGCGATGATGCAGATAAAATTGTAGGATTTGATATTGACCTTGCAGAAGCAGTATGTGAAAAGCTTGGTGTAGAGTTAGTACTTCAACCAATCGAATGGTCTGCTAAGGAACAAGAGTTAGCTACCAAGAGAATTGACTGTATATGGAATGGATTTTCTATTACAGATGAAAGGCTAGCTAATCTTACAATGTCTATCCCCTATATGGAAAATACCATCTCCATGGTAGTTGTAAATGGCAGTGACATTAAGTCAAAAGAAGATATGGCAGGAAAGCGTCTTGCAGTTCAAGGTGGCTCTTCTGCAGAAGAAACATTAAACGCTGATGAGAATACAGAATTTCGCGAGTCCTTAGGAGAAGTTAATGGAGGTTTTAAGGATTATGTAACAGCTCTTATGGATTTGGAGACAGGCAATTCTGATGCTGTACTGATGGACTCTGTTGTTGCAAATTATATGATTAATGAAGCTGGAAAAGATTTTGTAGTGCTAGATGATGACCTTATAGCAGAAGAGTATGCGATTGGTTTTCGTAAGGGTGAGGAAGCATTGGCAGAAGCCGTTAATGAAGCTTTAAGAGAATGCAAAGCTGATGGAACTGTAGAAGCAATTGCTACAAAATGGTTCGGCTCTGATATAACTATTATAAAATAATATTTCGTTTGAAGTTTGTTCATTAGGACAGATTTTCATATTACTAACGTGCGAGAAGGTTTCACAGGCCATAAATATGGTATAGTGAAACCTTCTCGCATTAAGTCGTATTCCAAGATGTTAAAAAAACAATAT
>JAAYRE010000042.1 GCA_012518935.1 Clostridiales bacterium | reverse complement strand
TACTCTGAGTTCGATTACTACTTCTACGGAACAAGTGCTTATACCAATAATTATTGGAGCTTAACATGGAGAAACCCTGAGGATTATAGCTATATTGAGGTTAATTTGGACAAAGACAATAACTTCACTTATTATTCCCATTATGATAGGTCTGAAAGTGGTAAAAACATTCCTTCATATCTGAAAATGGAACTAAGGGATGAAGCTGAAGACTTTATTAAACAAATAGCACCTGATGTATATAAGAATATTGAATATGTAGATTCTAATTATAATGGTATCTACAGTAATACCTATACTTATTCTTTCCAAAGAAAAGAAAATGGTATTATTTTTCCTGATAATAATGTGTCAATTCGAGTTAATGCTGATAGCGGAAAGGTGACATATGCCAACATTGAATGGCTCCATGATGCCAAGATACCATCTGCTGATACTAAGCTTACTAAGGATGAGGCTGCTGATATTATTAGCAAGAACCTAAATATGAAGCTTACTTATAAGACTAATTATTATCGTATATATGAAAATGGACAGAATGAATATGTTAAAAAAGCATTTTTAGTCTATGAGCCTGATATAAGCTATATCTCTATCGATGCTAATTCCGGTGAGGTATATTTGACACGTTCAGAATGGGTGGAGAGGACCTCCAATGATGTATCAGAGGAAATGGCTAAAGATATGGGGGTAGCAGAAGCTGATGGTGGTGCTACCCTAACTGAAGAGGAATTAGAGAAAATTCGTGAGCTTGAAAAGCTAATCACAAAGGAAAAGGCAATTGAGATTGTAACAACTAATCCATACCTTCATATTGATGATAATCTCATAACATATACTGCTTACCTGAATAAAAATTATTTCATCTACAATAAAAATAATGAAAATACCTATGTATGGAATATATCACTTCGGGATGAAAGACCGGTAGACTATAGTAAAAATGAAGATAATTACCGTGCTTATGCCAGTGCCACAGTGGATGCTAAAACAGGAAAAATATTAAGCTTTTATGCCAGCATTAAGAATAATTACGATAGTAAGACAGGAAAATGGCTTCCAGTCAGTATCAAATATGATAAAGAGTACGGTCAAAAGATTTTTGAGGAATTCTTAAAAGAGCAGGCAAAAGAGCGTTTTGAAAATACAAAACTTGTAGAGCAAAGAGAAGATTATATTGCATACTATAAGGATGATATTAGACCTGTCTATGGTGGCTATGGATATAGATATAATCGTTTCAATGAAGGTGTAGAATTCCCTTATAACGGCATAAATGGTGCGGTAGATGGGGTTACTGGTAAAATCTACAATTATAATATTAATTGGGATGATGATATTGAATTTGAATCTCCTAAGAATGCTATGTCACCTGAAGATGCTTTTAAACATTACATTAGTAAGGATGGTTATAACCTTCTATACGAGATTAATGTAATCAATATGTACGATCCTAATTATAAATCAAAAGATCGTTATTATGACTATTCTGAAGCCTACTCAGTAGCTTACGAGATTAGACTGGTATATCGGCCTGATATATATCCCACTTATATTTCACCTTTTACAGGAGAACAGCTAAATGGTTCCGGTGAAGTATATAAAGTTACAGGACCTTATAAATACAAGGACATACCTGATACCCCTAATAATAGAAATATTCTTCTTTTGGCAGATATGAATATCGGATTTGAAGGTGATGAATTTAAACCTGATCTTGTAATAACTGAAAGTGAGCTGATAAAACTTTTTGAAAACTTGGGTTACTGGACACCTATTGAAGAATCCAAATCCTCTTCTACAGTAATCACAAGGGAAGAGCTGGCTAAAATATTTATTAATAAATTAGGACTTGAGAAAATAGCTAGCTTGAAGGGAATCTATACTACGGGATATGCTGATGAGGATAAAATCAAACCAAATTACCTTGGTGCAGTTGCCCTAAGTAAGGGATTAGATTTATTCCCTGATGTTGAAGATAATTTCTTTAATCCTAAGGATTATATTAATAGAAGAGAAGCAGTTAATCTATTACTAAACTATGTTGCAGTAGAAAATAGCTATATTTATTAAAATAATTGAACAAAAAATATTATATCAAAAAAAGGCTGTCTATATAGACAGCCTTTAATTAGCTTTATAAAAGTTGTATTATAATTAAGATAAGCTATTAACATTCTTTGTGATGCGGGATACTTTTCTTGCAGCTGTTTTCTTATGATAAACACCCTTTGAACAAGCTTTATTGATTTGTGCAATGGCAAGAGGAAGATTCGCACTAGCAGCTTCCTTATCACCAGTAGCAACTGCCATATCAACTTTCTTAATCATAGTCTTAACCTTAGACTTAATTGCTTTATTTCTTTCAGCTTTCTTAGCATTTACTAAAATTCTTTTCTTCGCAGATTTAATGTTAGCCAATATTACACCTCCAAAAATACTATTAATTTTCAACCATAGTTCCAAAGATGACATTGAGAGAGTAAATGTGAATCTTGGATAGGTGGTTCCTATTTTGTTTCATTAAATCCGGACACGGTCGTTCTAATGAAAACATACTATTACATAATATATTATTGATTTCATAATGTCAATACATAAATTTTACATCAATGGTGAAAATATATCAATAAGAATACTAAAAAAATACCATAGAAATGAGGTTGATTTTATGGAATATAAAATAAGGACTGACCTAGCACTGGAGGTAAGGGAGAGTTTTCCTGAAGATGATGTTGAAATAAAAGGAGTAATTCTAACTGAAGAATTTGATGAGGACAATAATATACGTATATCAACTGTGGAAATAAAAGATGAAAAGGGAGCCCAAGCTATGGGAAAACCAATTGGAACCTATATTACTATAGAAGCTCCTGATTTAGATAAATCTAATGAGGATTATAACAGACCTGTTTCTGACTTGATAGCCTCTTATATAAAAAAGCTAAGTGGAGATATAAGTCAAGATGATATTCTTGTTGTAGGACTGGGGAATCGTGATGCAACCCCCGATGCTCTTGGGCCACAGGTAATTGACAATTTATTTGTTACCAGGCATCTTATAAGGGAATTCGGAAATGAATTTAAGGAAAAAAACAATTTAGCCAGTGTAAGTGCAATTTCTCCTGGGGTTATGGCACAGACTGGCATGGAGACCGTAGAAATTGTTAAAGGAATAATAGAAGAAACTAATCCAAAGTTGATAATAGTAATAGATGCCTTGGCTTCAAGAAGTATATATAGGGTAAATACAACGGTTCAGATTTCTGATACCGGTATCAGTCCTGGCTCCGGTGTAG
>JAAYRE010000041.1 GCA_012518935.1 Clostridiales bacterium | reverse complement strand
CAAGTCCACTATTTTGTAGATACACACAGGGTGTCGCACCTGTTGAAAGATGGTAGCCCGCTGCAAGAGCTACTGCATTACCCTCATTTGCCGCAATAATATGCTTATCTGACACACCATAGCTTTTAATTAAGTAGTTACACAAGGACTTAAGCTTTGAATCTGGTACACCAGTATAAAAGCCAACACCTAGTTCTTCAAGCTTTTCGATAAAATCTGTCAATACCACAATACAACCTCCTGCTAAATAAATAAGTAAATACTATTTACACAAAGTCCTACACTAACTTATTAGCACCATATAAGATAAAATCAATACTGAGGAAAGCTACTATAAAGTAATACATAACAGAATAAATCTAGCATTGACCTATTCTATATGCGCACTAAAAAACGGGAAGCAGTAGTCTAAAAAGACCTTCTGCCTCTGCTAGTCCAATACTTAATATATATTATTGTTAGTACTAAAATATCGGCTAATGCAACACTAAGAACTATGTCTTTTAAATGATTCGGTTTCAACCTTGCCCCAGGTTCGGCTTGATTTAACATAAGTATATTGTCACTTATGCCTTCTATAATTTTAGTATCTCCTTCAATTACACCAGTTTCTTTGTATTTGTTAATTATACTTTTTTTTGCGTCCAGAGCTTCTAGGTATTGCTCATTAGCTTTAATTTTATTATTCAACATGTTTATGTATTGCTTGCTTCCTAATATATCATGTTGTAGCTTAGTATAAACTGGATTCATTATATCTATTAAGTAGTTGCTCTGCCCTTCTACTTGTATTTCTGATCCTTTAATGTCCAAAAACATATCAGTGTCAGCTAGAAGATCTTCATTTGACTTTAAGGCCTCTCTCTCTGTTTTTAGACTTATCTCACTGGCTACAATATCTGTAATGAAAATATTAGTATAGTAATCTACTGCATTCTCATTAACAAGAATGTCAACATAATCTAAATAGTTCCTAAACAGACTATATGCTATGTCCTTTGATCTATCTGGATGTGAAGAAGAAACATTAACAACAAAGCTATTTTCACTAAAGCCTGCTTCTGCATTAGCCTTTCTTACCGTTATATTGTCTTTTAGTTCAGCAAGGGTTAAATTTTCTTCAAGATTTAGTTCTTTTAATGTATTGCTTAAAACAAGGTCATTTTTTATTAACATACTAAACTGTTCTGGTTTTAAATCTATATTATACTTGCCATATATTGTGACATAACTCGAGGGTATACTTATTTCCATAATAAACCTGGACCTATAAACAGGTGATACTATAAAAAGACTTATTACAGCTCCTAAAATAGCTGCTATTACTGAGACACTGATTAATAACAACTTTCGTTCCCAAAAGTATGAAAGCATATCCCTTAGGTCCTTAGTATTCTTGATGGGCTCTGTTTTCTTAATATTAGTCATTTTGATTACCTCCTCTTGACACTAAACTCACTTACCTAATATTCTCTTAATTATCGCTATTACTGGTTCTGGAACCAATTCTTTTGTTCTGTTTTTATAGATTTGGTTTTTATACCTTCTGTGGTAATCTTTCGCTACTGCAACATTTCCTCCTTCTTTCCAAATCTTAAATATTCCATCTCTCCTATTGCTTTTTGGAGATGGCTCATTTAGCTGCCCATTATACAACCTAGCCTTTTCAAAGTCAGACTCAGTTATCTCCATATACTTGCCTATTTCATCAATAAGCTCCAAGCCCTTTTGACTGTTAACCATCAGCACCGATACGCCATTTTCCTTATCAATTTCAGGATGGATATTTTCTATACCCCAATAATCACCCATTGTGAAATCACCTACTCTATTGCCACATGCATACTTGCATTCATAGCAACTATCTCGATCGATATCAGCATCTAAGAAATATTTGTAGTAGTATGATTCTATAGGATACATTAGTTTACTATGAGTCCTTCCATTTTTCTCATAAATAACCCTTGCCAATTTTCGAAGTCCCTTGCTTTTATCACGGAAAATAAACTTTATAACCCTTCCTTTGAGTTTGCCTTCCAAATATTTTATATAATCCTCAAAGAAAATTGAGCTTGCAACCCCATGGCATATCAAGTCTGCTGTGATTAGATTATTATACTCCTTACCTAAGAAAGTCTTTAAACCAGCTATCTGACAGGGAGTACCTGTAAACAGGACATATATACCATTATCCAAGCTTTCCTTGACTTCACAATATGTCCTTCCTATATCACTTTGAACATATTTGGAGCCTTGTAATTGGTATAAATTTTCTATAGAACTTATAGCAATATGATGTGGCTTCATTTCCTTGTTTAGGGTGCATCCAAATACTATTCCCTCCATGCCTAACACAATGGATGCCAAGGCTGGAAACACACCACCAGATGCACTGCTTTTAAGGGTGTTTTTTTTTCTATTTACAGCAGCATAAGCTTTAATTGGAGCCTTGGCTGATATAGTGTCGCTTATATATGGACATACCATCCTGCATAGCCCACACTTTATGCACAGGTCATGATTAATATGAGGGTAGGAAAAGCCATACTCATCTGAATTCATTTCTATAGCATTTGTGGGACATACGTTAAAACACGCAGAACACCCATAACATTCTTTTTTCTCATTAAACAAAATAATCATAAGCAACCCCTTATAATAAATTACTTATCGTGGCATATCCTTTTTTCTCTTAAAAAAGCCCAGTAATATTGTTTTAATATAATCCCTTAAAATAAAAGCGGATAATGCCACTACAATTACAAACCAAATAATATTCAGTATACTGTTCCCACGATAATATACTGCTAAAGTCATCAGTATACCTAAAACTATTAACAATAGCAGTTTAATATCTAAGGAAAACCGGATTTTCTTGTTTAAGATAACACTTCGTATAGCTATGTTTATAATAAAGCTAATAATAATTGATAGGTTGGCACCGTTTAAACCCCATAGCAAGATGAAAGGATAGCAAAGGCCTAGATTAACTAGACATGAAACTATCATAGAAATAAATAGCGTTTTTGTATCCTTTAATGCATAAAAAATATTGCCAATAAAATTGGAGTATGCACTGATGGTTGCAGTAATTAAAAATAGTGGAATTGTTGTCTTGGCAATAGCATAACTCTCATCCACAAAAAGAGGGAAAATCACATTAAACCCAGGCATCATAACAACAATCCCTAGACCTAGGAACAGCATATACAACCTACAAGCCTTAGAATAATACTTGCCATTGCTTTCATCATCTGCAGATCGTGAGAATGACAGGTCCTGCCATGCAAACGTAAAGCATGATGTAACCAATGTAATTGCATATCCAAACTTGTGACCTATAGCATAGTATCCATTGTATTCTGCTGTTAGCACATTATTTATTATAATTTTGTTAAATCCTGTTAATAGCCAATAGGCAACGGAGTTGATGCTAAGAGGCAATGTATAAATCAGCATCTTCTTTACTAGACTAAAATCTAGCTTTTTAATTCCAATATTACGTACTATACCTATCTTCATCTCGAGATACAGTGACTGCGCTATATTCCCAATTATCGCAGAGATGTACAATGCAGAAAAATCTACGTTAAGCCATATAATTAGCACGATATTGGATAATACATTTACAAGCGTATTCAAGATTCCCGATATAGCAAACTCTAGATTTCTGCCAAATCCTCTTGCAGGATAGGTAAACATGTTATGCAGGTTTAAGGATATTGCATAGCCAAAAATCAAGAAAATGTACTTGATTTCTATAGCATACGAAAGTATCACATAAGCCAGCAACATTAATAGGGATGATGCTGTAAATATGCTGTAGCCTGATGCGACTACCTTGTGCCTCCATTTGATATTGTCTTCATCATACATATAGCGCATAGTCGTTATCCAGATATCAAAAAATAATAGCGAAGTAGCAACTGTGCTATATGTAATTGATAAGTCATAGTAACCAAAAGCATCTGGTGGTATATATTTTGTGTATAGGGGCAACAAAAAGAAGGTCACGACTTTCGATAAAGTACTACCGATTAGAAAGATAATTGAGTTTTTAATAAACCTTCTTGATTGCCCCCCTTTATTCTTTACCATATATTAATTTACCCTTTCCTGTTCATGCATATAGTATTTTAAACATATACTATAGTTACTTATTATTGGATGATGCATTATCCAAAGCTCTCTGCAGATAACTTTTAGATTTTTCACGCATCTGAACAAGCCTTAAATTAATATCAGAATAATCGATACTTACTGACAGTTTGTCAGCTAGCTCATCAACCGTATTACACCTTCTCCTATATAATCCGAACTGGTTTAACAAGAAACTCATTTTGTTTACATTGTAATCCTTAAAGAAGGAACAAAATTGACGGTTAAATAGTATTGAAAACACTGTTCCATGGAAAGTGTCAGTAACAACATAGCTAGCATTATTCATTATACCAAGGAACTCCATTGGATCAGCATTAATGCATTCATCACACCATGAGTGATAATAACCCAATGATATCACTGGCAGCTTGTTTGCTTTTGCAAAATCCTTTACACTCTTTATCTCCTCTTTGGAATTGAAATTGTAAAGGTATGAGTAAAGGACAATGTAACCATTAGGCCATTTGTCACTATATTTGCTACTAAAATCTTTCTCTTTATCGAACCCATACAAGAGAGTTGGATCCAGGACTATCTCCACATCCCTTCCCGTTAGCTCAAGTATGATATTTTTAGTATTATCATCCCGTGCAGAAAGATCGTTGATGTTATCTAATCTCTCAGATATATGTTTCATAAGTTTACGCTCAGATATATCTTCTAAGTTAGTACGTGCAAAGGTAGGAGCATATGCAAACACATTTTCATAACCCTCACCAAACATGTCCGGTGTATATCCTGTGGAAATATCAAATACCTCATCACTACCTAAACACACAGCATCAACGGGCGTCCCTTTTTCTACTACCTTGAAATATGCGTTTTTAAAGCTTTTAAATATTCTCTTCTTTTTATCATGAAACAGTTTACGCTCTATACCCTTAATAGAATACTTGAGCCGTTTTTCATCCCTTGAGATTACCCTTGGAACATAATGCTCCATATTTCTTTCAAAAGGTAGAAGTACTGTTTCGTGGCCCATATCTTCTATTACCTTCTTTAATGCATATGCTTGTAATATTGCTCCATGGTTTGCTCCATAATGCCATGTCATAATACCTATCTTCATATCTAGTTCCCCACTTTCCTGTAATCTAATGTTAAACAGCCTTTTGCTTGTTGTGCCGTCTGCCTGCTATAAAAGGTAAGTACTTATTAATAAGATAACATATAGGTGAAATTAATATAATTGTTAATATCAATAATAGCACAGGTCTAAGACTATACATAAATATATTATCACCTATAGTTTTACCCAGAACATATAAAATAACCGGATTTAATACATAGAAAAATATCTTATGATGCAGGGCATAATAGGTGAGACTGTTCTTTCCCATATACTCCAAAAGCCTATTTTTTGGTATCCTCATCATTATAATTATACAAGCCATTGTGCCACTACTACCAGCTAAAATATAGAATATAGGATTACCAAGAGAGCTTTCATATAGATCTATGATTTTTCCTGTTAACCTATAATTTGCGTAGGTACATATAAGATTTATGAGTATATATACTGGTAGCAATTTAATACTTGTGATCTTGCTAAAGATCTCAGCTTTATTTCGTACTATAAAACCCAGACCAACAAAGAAAACACTTACAAAGCTTGCATCAATATGCCAAGGGAGCGATATACCGATAAAGTATATATAAGCCCATCCAATAACAAATAAGAGTATTAAACTCAATATAATATACTTATAGTTCGACTTACTTATCTTAACCAAGTAATAAAGCAAAATTTGGGATATAAACAGTAAGGCTAAGAACCAGCAAAAACCGGAATAATCCGTATTTCTCATTTGTACAACTACACCTATTAAACTATTGTAAACCTCATTATAGCTAGTAATACTATTTACCAAAAGGTTTTTGCCCAATATAACAAATGCTCTAAATAATATAATCACTATAGAAAATACAAAATAGGGTACTAGCAGGGTTCTCGATCTCGATTTTACAAAGGATAGGCTTGATTTATATTTCAAGGGATTAAACAAATAACCAGATGCAAAGAAAAAAACCGGTAGATGAAAAGAGTAGATAAGACCCTTTAATGCACCACCTGTTAAGGCATGTCCAAGCATAACCATCAATATGCCAAAGCCTCTTAAGTTGTCTATCCATTCGATTCTTCTAGACATATCTTATCTCCATTTTCATTCTTTTGTGTCTTATACACTTTCTTTTTGAATATGAAAAACGCTAAAATAAATGCCATTGTGTAATGGACTTGAACAAACTGTAACCTTGTCATTGAAATTACTAAAGTCCTAAAGTATATAGCATATACTAGCAAATTTCTTAAAGAGAATTTGGTTTTTACATTCATATACAACCACATACCTAATGCTCCATATATGAATGACCCAACTGCTACACCGATATAACGCCCATCTAAGAAGAAATAATAAAACAATGAAACGAATCCATTATACCTTATACCATCGCCAATATAAACAATACTTCTTAAGTCCATAAACTCTGATGCATTAAGAAATATTTGAGGATATTGATCTATTCCAAAAATCCCTGTTAGTCTTAAGGCCAGTAGGAAGGGCTGTGTTAGTCCTTTTAGGCTTGCAATTCCATATGTCAGATCTCTCTCAGCGATTATGGGTTCCAGCCTTATATCCATATGTGGGACACAACCTGCTAGATAGACATAGAAGCTCTTAAGAACGGAAGTAATATCTCTAGCTATAGTGACATAAACAAAAGCTACTATCAACATACCTGTAAATACTAGAATAACCTTTTTTAATTTTGAGGAAATGAATATCCTGTTTCTACATATAAGAAAAACTAGAACCAAATCACATGCAAGGTACATAATATGGAGTCTACCGCCTCCAGATACCATTACATTTAGAATGCTTATGACAATGCATCCTATCAATAGCTTTTTGTCTCTTTTTCCTGCTAACAGGTCAATAACAGCTATGGCAGGTATTATGTTCATAATAGTCTGGAATACATATACCCTATATGAATGCTCAAATCTTAGATTATAAAGATCACTCGTATCAATATTCCAGAAAGAAAACCGTATTTGTTTAAGTGTATGACCCTGACGCATTAAGTTAATTATCTGTATGGTATTTGGTACAAGATAGAGCAGGGACATTATCAGTAGTATATAAACCAGCACATAGTTTATTTCAAGTTCCTCTTCTATGATGCTGTCTGTAAGCTGGTATGTTCGTCTATTATTAATATTGGTGGAGTTGCTGTCTTTCCAGTTTGATGAATATTTCCTAGGGAAATATACCCAAATACAACCTAGTAGAAAGCCAATTATTCCTATAAGAATGATAATATAGGTATTTGTACTCGCAGGATACATCCCGTAAAGGCATAATCTTGCAGCATGTATTATTACGCTCCATAGACCAAAAAATGCAGTCACAGGATTGTACAGATTTTTCTCATATACTAAGCCAAGTATAGCGAATATTAGACACATACCAGCCAAGATACTAGGCATTGATAACTCCTCCTATGACCTTAAATTATACTACAATACCCATCATTTAAATAGTCGGGTTAACCCTCTTGATTATCATACAATAAGTCTTCTTACTTATTACTAACAATAATAAAGATAATTTTCTTTTCCAGGAAAAATATCTGCTTGAAATTACCTTAAGTATATTCCTCCGTAATGTGCTAAAAACTTTCTTTACATCCTCGTTGTCTTCACTAAGATTACTAAATGCCATTTTGTGTGCAACGAAGCCATTTGCACCTAATACTCTATCAAATGCAAGTCTTTTAAACTGAGGGTAACCTTTTTCAATAATTTTATAATTTCTCATATGGGCTTCTATCCTTGTTAGATCTATCTCACGATAAGCAGTTGTATTAATACTTTCAGCCCTATGATTATAAAAGTATCCTGTTTTAGGCGTATAGACTGCTTTATCAATTGTTTCAAGTATATCAATTATTACAAAGGCATCCTCACTAACTTTACCCCTTGGGTATCTGATATGTTTAAAAGAATCCCTCTTGTATAGCTTGGTAACAGCATGAACTGAATATAACTTTCCCCTTAATAATTCAAAAATTGATTTATTTCTGTCCCAGCAATAAACCTTGTCAGAACTGTTCAAACCTATAACTCTGTCGCTATAAACATCTGCGTATCCACACATAGAAATATCTGCATTATAATTAATCATATTATTATAAAGAGTCTCGTACATATCCTCAGCTATGAAATCATCCCCGTCTACAAAGCCTATATAGCTACCTTGGGCAACTTCAATACCTTCATTTCGGGCGCTACTTAAGCCACCATTTTCTTTATGAATAACTTTAATACGACTATCTAACAAAGCATACTGATCACATATCTCCCCACACTTGTCTGGTGAGCCATCATTTATTAAAATCAGCTCAAAATCAGTAAATGTTTGATTCAATATCGATTCAATACACTTAGGTAAGTATTTCTCCACCTTATATATAGGTACAACAATGCTTATAAGCCTATCCATCCTAATCTCCTTATCTAGGGACTCATTCAATATAAGTGCTCTGGTCTTCTTTTATGTTCTGGAGGCAACTCCATATAATTACCATATAGGTGGGTTAAGTACTCATGATAACTTTTAAATATAGGGTACTTTCCCCCCTCAAAAGGCGCTAGTATAGTT
>JAAYRE010000040.1 GCA_012518935.1 Clostridiales bacterium | reverse complement strand
GATGGCTGGCCTATAATCGGCGAAAATGGCACTACTCCTCTGGAGCTTACTTTGGTAGCATCAGATGCCGTTCCTAATAATAATATAGTGTCCAATGATGAATTTGACTATGATGAAAATAAGTTATTATTGTCATGGCAATGGAATCACAATCCAGACAATAGCATGTGGTCCTTAACTGACCGACCTGGTTATTTACGATTAACAAATGGTCATGTTGCTAGAAATATTTTTTCAGCTAAAAACACCTTGACCCAAAGAACCCTTGGGCCATCCTTTACCAGTGAGGTAAAGCTACATACATCAGGTATGAAATCCGGTGACTATGCGGGTATAGCAGCCTTTCAGAGTACATATGGATTGCTAGGTGTAAAGGTTGGCGAAGATGATTCAATTAAATATCTTATTTTAGGTACTAATGATGGAGAAGGTGATATAAAAGAGGAATTTAGCCTACCCTTAACACAAGATGATATATATCTCAAGATTGAATATATATTTAATACAGGGACTCCTAAGAAGCTAAATGTTGTTGATAAAGCATATTTTTACTACTCCTTAGATGGAGCACAGTGGACAAAGATTGATTATACCTTGTCAATGGCATATACCTTGGACCATTTTGTAGGTTACCGTACCGCATTGTTTAGTTATGCAACTTTGGAAACTGGAGGCTATTCCGACTTTGATTATTATCGTTATACAGTAGGTGAATTAGTTAAATAAAATTACTTCACCAGTTAATCAAATCTACTTGACATATTTACCAAAAATATATACAATATAGTTGTTCTTTTTAATAAATTATATAATAATTAGGAGGTTACAGAATGAAAAAAGCACTTTCATTAGTTTTAGCTCTAGTATTAGTAGTATTTGGTAGCTCTGTTGCATTTGCAGAGGAAATCGACATTTCAGGAGATAATCTTGGTCGTGGAGCAGGTTTAGTTGATTATGGTTTAACAGTAAAGAGAAACGATGATGGCACTGTTACTGCTATTGATACAGAGAGTATTTCTTGGTATCTACCTGAACCTGTAGCTGCTGGCGAAACAGTTACTGTTCATGTTAAGGGTACATCTGATGGTGACTTCAGAATGTGGCTAATTAACATGAATGAGGTTACAAATTCTGATATTTATAAGATGTCAGAGCATGGCTTTACATCTGGTGAATTTGATCAGACATTTACACTTACAGCTACAGACGAAGCTACTGAGTTTTTCGTAAAAGGTTATGTGTATGGCGAAAACCTTAAGAACGTAAATATTACATATCTTGATGTTACTAAGGGTGGCGAAGCTCCTGCTGAAGAAGTAGTTGAAGATGTAGCTGATGACGTTGCTGCTCCTGCTGAAGCTGCTCCTAAGACAGGCGAAACCAGCACTGTTGTATTATTAGTTGGTCTTATGGCTCTTTCATTAGTAGTTACTGTTGTATTAAAGAAGAAAGAATTATTTGCAAATAACTAATATTTCAAATAATTAAATCAAATATTCAATTATAAAACCACCTTTGTTGGCAATTGCCTTCAAAGGTGGTTTTTTCTTATACCTTTAATCATTAATCTTCATATCATATGTCATTATTACTTAATCATTAATCCTCGAATAGGGATAAATCAATAACTTCACCCATCTTCTGATATCCAGCTACATTGGGATGTAAGCCATCTGAACTATATTCTTTTGCTAGTATCTTAGGATTATCCTTATCTCTAAGTGCTTCATCAAAATCTATGACACCGTCAAAATATTCATTGTCTCTAATCCAAGCATTTATCTCTTGTCTAATCTGCTCTCTTAGCTCTCCATGTTCATCTGAGTAATAATCTTTAAACTCTCCAAATGGAGTAATTGTAGCTCCATATATCTTTATCCCCTTTGCATGGGCTTGGTCAGCGAAACTCTTATATTTGTCAATTATCTGATCCACAAGTCCCAGTGAAGTAGTATAGCCAATATCATTTATTCCTTCAAATACTATTGCATAAGCAACTCCTGGTTGTTCAAGTACATCTCGTCCAAAGCGTTTATAGGCTGCAGGTCCAAGACCTCCAAATATAGAGTTGCCTCCGATACCTTGATTTAGAACTGAAATATGTCTAGTACTTTCATTTTCTAAGAGCCTTTCAGCTAGGATATCAGTCCAGCGATCGTCATAGTTATTTCTAACTCCTCTACCGTCAGTAGTTGAATCACCCAAAGCTACTATAGCCTTGTTCTTAGGACTTGTTAGAATATCCATTTGCGAAATAAAGTACCAAAAATCAAACTTTAATGCATCTGGAAGACCTGCTTCTGAAACCTGATTGCCAGTAGCAAGATAAGATGTTGTTCTAGAACCAGTGTGACTGGTTATTATCTCGGGTACTGCTCCAAAATATGTTGAAATTGCAATTCTTTCCAGGTCTCTTGCTTCAAAATCAATTACATCTGACGTTGCAACCTGGCCAGCGGGTATTATCACACTTTCACTTCCTCCGTTAAATGTAACTGGAGTATCATAAGCGGGGAATATAATAGATTTTGCCTGCTCGTAGTGTCTGGAAATATGTACTGAATTAATCTCCAGTGGTGACCTTCCATATTCATTGGAAAAAGTCAGCCTCAGCTGATTACCTCCTACAGATATACGCACTACTTGACGTAATGTGTTGTAATGCAAGCCAGGTGCAGGGGGATATTCTCCTCTTCTACTATCCAACCCTTGTTGAGCACTTGCCCAAGTACCTACCCATACCCTAGAACCCAGTTCATATGGCTCTAAAAATGTGTTTCCTTCATTATCAACCATGCTTATTATATCTCCTTTTCCTGCAGTTAATTTAATCTGTTCTTTTTCTGTTCCTGCCTTTACTACAATGGGATATTCCTCTGTACTACTGCTATCTCCATTAGGTTGTATGTGAACTATACCATTAAAATCAATGGTTGACAGATTACTTATTTTAAATAAAGCAGTGTCTTGACTATCATTAAGTGACGGTGTAGTTACAATTATATCTTCAGGAAGAATAAGATTTGCTTCATCTACATCATCAGAATTTTCATCTGTTGCGTCACTATCATCATTATCTGTTGTATCTTTAGATGTGTCATCTACATTCTGATCTGTTACATCTTGTGGCTTATCATCATCTGTACTTTTCGGATTAAGAAAACGAATTACTAAAGCAATAATAATTAATACTGCAATAAACATTATTGCATAAGTTACTTTCTTATTTTTCATGTTTTGTCCCTTTCTTCTATATATAGTCTTAGTTACTTAAGATTTAATGTACCTATACCCTCTAGGGATTGTGAGGTATTTAGAGAGGTTGAACTCCATTTCAGTGCATAATTACGAATACCGCTTCTATGAGAATCATTAATCTGAATCTCAAAGCCCAGCTTACCATTCTTAGTAGGTATAAAATCTTTGAAGGGAATTGCCAGTTCTACCACATACCCCTGCTTATCGGAGGTTACTATACTTTGGAACTTACTTAAATCAGCTCCACTACCTGCTGTGACTATATTATCACGATTAATAATATAATGTTGGTCTCCAAGGCCATATTTAGAAGGTTTTGTGTGATCCTTATTAATAAAGACTTCAACTGAGTCTTGATCATGGTAGTTTGTACCACTAGTATCCGGAGTATTGTCATTTACTTGAACCCTAATATAGAGGTATTCATCAGACCATACTGCCTTAAACTCTCCGCTGGCACCGTGGTCACCATTAGCAACATTTTCAATGGCTTCAGCTTTTTGATCCTTCCATATTTCGCTGTTATCTTCACCAATAGTAATAACCTTATTATTAATGTCTAAAATCTTATTAACCTTAACAGCTGAATCATCTTCCTTGGTCTTTGTTCCTGTACCATCCTTAATAACAATATCATCATTTGCTTTACCTGTAAGATCCATTGTTATAATGCCTTGTGCAGGTACCAGTATAGTTTGATGTTCTCCTAAAGGACCAGAGGGTACATATAGGTCTTCTTGTGTATAACCTTCTTGACATACTGAAATATATGTTTCACTACTTTCTAGCTCATATGCAGAGAAATTCAACTGAATCAGCTTGTCTTCATCTGATTTATTAATAACCACAACAGCCATCTTGTCCTGACTATCGGGTGCATATGCTGAGACTAGTAAATCCATATCCTTTGTTTGTGCTACATCTATTCTCTTATATCCCGGTCTTATAAACTCAGTAAAATGTCTAATTGCATAATAATTATCTCTAACAACATAGCCCTTTTCAAAATTCCATTTAGTCCAAGGATTATCTAATCCTATAATATTTCCTGGAAGTGCCCATACACCATCCCAGTAAAGATATGCATTGAGATTCTCCATGGTAAGGGAATTATGCATAATCCATACAGTCTGCATTACATTTCCTCGGTAAAATTCAGTTTGCCATTTTGACAAATGAGGATAATCTTCCCGTATTTTTAGCATATGTGTGATATAGGAGTTGGGTGTTTCATGGGTTCCACCTGCATATAGATGGTGGGCAATTCCATATACACTTTCCGGTGCCTTCTCAAATACCTCTTTCATGTAAGCAGCAAGCTGAGTGGAATCTATAGTCATAGTCTCTGGTCCCATCATCTTTGGGGGATCATCCATAGTACTTATAGCCTCATATACTGCAAGATAAGCCTTAGAATAGGAAGCTAGGGTATCTGTCTCCATCATTCCAAATTCACAACCGTCATAATCAGCTACAAAATCGCATTCATTTTGTATGGATATATAGTCTATGGGAATACCGTAATCTTCGTAGGCCTGTATAAGTTCTAACCAATATTGACCATATTCATCATACATGTAATTGCCATCTTCATCTTTCTTCAATGAAGCACCGCCTACAATAGAGTCATTTTCCTTCAAATAGGCAGCCGGTGACCATGAGGACATCAAAACAATAACCTCTTCACCATAGGCCTCTGCTCTTTTTTTAGCCTCCTGATATATCTTTAGCTCAGGCTTTGGTGCAAATTTACTATTATTATATTTATATGTGTTCTTAAAGCGAAGAATTGTTGCCTTGGCATCAGAAAACAACAAATCATAAACCTCACCATCG
>JAAYRE010000039.1 GCA_012518935.1 Clostridiales bacterium | reverse complement strand
TAGCCGATTGATATTGATTATATAAAATTTAAAGAAAGGAAAGTATAAATCTTAGTATCTAAAGATATTATACGAGGAAGTATTAAATATGAAAGATTTAAAACAAATGGTTGAAAACCGTCGTTCCTATTATGCAATTGATAAAAAATCACCGATTTCTGATGATAAAATCAAAGAGATAATTGATCATTCAGTAAAGTACGTACCTACCCCATTTAATTCACAAAGCTCTAGGGTGGTTCTTCTTTTGGGAGAGAATCATAACAAACTTTGGGATATAACAAGGGAAACCTTAAGAAAGATAGTTCCTGCGGAGAATTTTGCCTCTACTGATGAGAAAATGAATGGATTTCAAAATGGATACGGAACAGTCTTATTCTTTGAAGATGATGAGGTGGTTGAAGGATTACAAAAGCAATTTCCATTATATAAGGATAATTTTCCTGTTTGGTCTATTCAGGCTTCAGCTATGCTACAATATACTATTTGGATTTCTCTTGAAGGAGAAGGTTTAGGTGCATCCTTACAGCATTATAATCCTCTAATTGATGATGAAGTTAAAGAGAAGTGGAATTTGCCAAGTAAGTGGAAACTTATCGCTCAGATGCCCTTTGGTAGCCCTTTAGCAGAGCCTGGGGACAAGGATTTTGCTCCATTGGATTCCAGAATAAAAGTATTTTCATAAGTATGCCCTTAAAGCAAATATGAATCACACCCTTGCTCTATTATGAATTATTTATTAAAATGTATAGAGTATGATAAAAAAGAGTAGAGGAAGGAAAATATTATGTATGATGAATGGTCATTAGATATACTTTACAAAGGGCTAGATGATGAGAAGTATAAGAAAGATCGAGATAAGCTGATTAGCCTGATTGATGATGTAAAAAGATTCAGTGAAAGCTTAGATAATGAAAATGATGAGGAAAAGATTCTGATAAAGGCATTAGACTATATGGAACAAGTGGAGTTATTAAGCAATTATCAGGGTACCTACCTTATATTAAGACAATCTGTAAATACTTCTGATACAGAGGTTGTTAACGAACTTAATATTCTTGAAAAGAAGATTAGCGAGATATCTAAACCAATTGCAGCAATTAAGAAGAGAATTGCTAATATAAGTTCAATAGAGAGCTATGTGGATAACAACCCCAAGGTTAAGGCATATTCTTATCTAATAAAAAATATAAAAAGAGATGCCCAACATCTGTTAAGTGATGAGGTTGAGGAAGTAATTGCCAAGCTTAATCTTAGTGCTGGCTCTGCTTGGGGTAATATGCACAGCTACCTAACATCAATTCTAGAAGTTGATTATAAAGGTGAAAAATTAACAATCCCTCAGGTTCGTAATCTAGCCTATAGTGAAGACCCTGTGGTTAGAAAAGAAGCCTATGAAGCAGAACTTAAGGCATATGAGAAGATAAAAGATGCTGTCAGCTATTCATTAAATAATATTAAAACCCAGGTTAATACCATATGTGAACTGCGAGGATACAAGTCTGCCCTTGATCAGACCCTAGAGCAATCAAGAATGAAGAAAGAAACTTTAGAGGCTATGTTGGAAGCTATGAGAGAATATCTTCCTGTATTTCACAAGTATCTTAGACATAAGGCCAAGCTTTTAGGGCATAAGAATGGACTTCCCTGGTATGATTTATTTGCACCTATGGGAGAGAGCAATAAGAAATTCACAGTTGAGGAAACTAGAGAATATCTTGTAAAACATTTTAAGGGATTTTCTGATGACTTAGCTGATATGGTTGATGAAGCCTTTGAAGAAGAATGGATAGACTTTTACCCTAAAAAGGGCAAGGTAGGCGGTGCTTTTTGTGATAACATGCCTTTTGTTAAACAGAGTAGAATTCTTACGAATTTTAGTGGAAGCTTAAGTGATGTAGTTACTCTGGCTCATGAGTTGGGTCATGCCTACCATGGTCTAAATATACAGGAACATTTGCCACTTAATACCGAATACAGTATGCCTGTTGCTGAGACGGCATCCAACTTTAATGAATCATTTATTATGGAAGCAGCAATTAAAGAAGCCTCAAGTAATGAGAAGATGGCACTGATTGAAAGTCAACTCCAAGATATTACCCAGATAATGTGTGACATTTATTCCAGGTATTTATTCGAAACGGAAGTATTTGAAAAATGTAAGCATGGCTTTTTGTTTGCAGATGAACTAAATGAAATTATGTTAAAATCCCAGAAGATTGCCTACGGAGACGGGCTTGACTATGAATATCTCCATCCATATATGTGGGTAGTGAAGGGACACTATTATTCAGAGAATTTAAGTTTCTATAATTTCCCTTATGCCTTTGGTGGATTATTTGCAAGGGGGCTTTATGAAAAGTATAAGGAAGAAGGGGAAGATTTCGTTCCAAAATACAGAGCCCTGCTAAATGCCACAACTGTATGTGATGTTGAAGATGCAGCTGAAGAAGCCGAGATTAACCTTGAAGATCCGGATTTCTGGAGAAGTAGCTTGAAGGCTTATGAGAAACTTGTAGATGAATTTATTAAGATTTCATAGTTAACTAAAGTAAATAATTAAATTATTTTATAGTTTAATAAAAAGAACATAACCCTTATAAGGCTATTTCCTGGGTATGTTCTTTTTTGATATTTGTTATAGATATTAATATGAAATTCATTCATAGATAGGAATAAACTCTATTAAATAAAATAATTTATTTTACATCATAATATTAATGAAACATTATCTAGAATAGGTTTTATGGAAAGGAGAGGTAATATGAGCTTGATTGATGGAAAATCTGAAGTTCCCGTAGGTCTAGGAATGAAGTTGGCACTTGATATGAAAGCCATGACTAATTTTGCAAGTTTACCAGATGCAAAAAAGAAGGAGCTTGTATCTTATATAAAAGGATCTACAACAGGTGATGAGGCTAAAAACAGAGTATCGGAAGTTGTTAGTAACCTTCATAATAATTCGTTTAGTTAATAATATTAAATAAGTAAGATTAATTAAGTAGTATGTAGTATTATTAAATAAGCAATATTAAATAAGCAATATTAAAAAATTAATATTAAATAGATAATATTTAGTAAGTATTTTTTAATAAATAATATCGAGCAGAATCTAGGTATATTATTACCTAGTTCTACTCGATGATAATTATTATTATGGATTATTATGCTATCAGATTTTTTATCTTGGATTACCTAAAAAGAATAAGGCAATTGTTCCGGGTCCGCTGTGGGCTCCAATTGTAGGGCTTACATAATTAATTAGAATATCATCTATACCAAAACGCTCTTTAATCAAGGAAGCCACATAATTTGCATCTTCGAGACTATCACCGTGGCTTATGAATACAGTATCATTTTTACCTTCAAAGCCTACAATCCTTTTTTCCATTTGATTTACCAGTGAAACCAATGCTTTTTTTCTACCTCTAACATTATTAAGAGATATAAGATGCCCTGTGTTATCTACATGAAGAACAGGCTTTACATTAATTAAGGTTCCTATAATTGCTGTAGCTTTTGATACCCTTCCTCCTCGGTGCAGGTGGTGTAAATCATCAACAGTAAATATGTGGCATAGATTTAGTTTGTTTTCTTCAAGCCACTTAGCGATTTCATCTATTGTTTTACCGCTTTCCTTCATCTGTATGGCTTTATGGACAAGAAGGCCTTGCCCAAGGGAAGCGGATAAAGAATCTATAACTATAATTTTAGCATGGGGCATATTCTCACATATGTCTCTGGCTGCGGTTACAGTGGCAGAGCAACTGCTACTAAGTCCGGATGAGAAGGCGATATGAAGAATATCATATCCCTCATTTAGTAAGCTAGAAAAAAGTGTTGTGGCAGCATCAGTATTAACAGCCATAGTAGTAGGTGTAGAACCGTTACGCATTTTATTATAGAAATCCTTAGGCTCCATTACATTCTTATCCCCATAAACTTCTTCTCCAAAAGTATAATATAGGGGAAGAAGCCTTATATCATGCTGCTTGATATAATCGTCCGGTAAATCACACGCAATATCTGTAGTGATAACAAACTTGTTCATCCTGTTCACCATACCTTTCTTTGCTCTGTAAATAATTTATCAATCACCCATAAATACCATGAACTTAATATGGCATGAAGTGGTTTTCATTACGATATGAGATATTATAACATACTATATTTGGTACATACAATACATAATAGAAAATTATTTGAAGAATTTGCAAAACCCTTAACAATAATATTTAACTTTACATATTAACAAAAAATCTTTAGTATGTTACTATAGGATGGGCAAAAATACAGAATGTTAACAATATGTATTTCACATAGGAGGAAATTTTGGAAAACTGGGTAATAAAAAACATAAAAGCAGACTTTACATATATTAAGGAAAGATGTGGAATCAGTGAAGTGTTGGCACGGTGCTTAGTAAATAGAGGTCTAAAGGATCCAGAGGAGATAGACTCTTTCCTGCATCCAAGCATTGATAAGCTTTATGACCCATTTTTATTAAAGGATATGGATAAAGCCTGTGATATTCTTCAGGAAAAAATAGCTTTAGGTGTAAAAATCCGTATTATTGGAGATTATGATGTTGATGGAATAATAGCCACTTATATCTTATATAAAACATTAAAAAAATTGGGAGCCATAGTGGATTATGATATTCCTGATAGGATAGAGGACGGATATGGCCTCAATATCAGAATGATAGACGATGCATATAATGAGAATATTGATACTTTACTAACCTGTGATAACGGGATAGTTGCAATGGATCAGGTAAAACGAGCTAAAGAATATGGTATGACAGTTATTATAACTGATCATCATAACCTATATGAAAATGATGATAATACTCTGGAATTACCGGAAGCAGATGCTGTGATTAACCCTAAGCGGACGGATTGTAGATACCCATATAAGGGTCTGTGTGGTGCTGCTATTACTTATAAATTAGCCATGGCATTAATAAGTAGGTATGACTTAGCCGATAAATTAGAATATGAAGAAGAATTGATGTCCTATGCTGCCATAGCAACCGTATGTGATGTGATGGAATTGGTAGATGAGAATAGGGTTATTGTCAAACATGGACTTTCTATACTAAAACATACCCATAATTATGGATTGCTTGCCCTAATGGATGTCTGCCAGATTGATAAAGAAAAATTAACTGCTTACCATCTAGGGTTTATTATAGGCCCTTGTCTAAATGCGTCAGGAAGGCTTGATACAGCAAAGAAAGGATTGGAGCTTTTACTTACAGGGAGCAAAGGAGAGGCCCTAGAAGTGGCTACCGAGCTGAGAGGTCTGAATGAGACCCGTAAGGATATGACCAGTGAATATGTAGAGAAGGCACAACTGCTAATTGAAGAAGAAAATATGCATATCCATAAGGTTTTAGTGGTGTATATGCCTGAATGCCATGAAAGTATTGCCGGCATAATAGCAGGAAGGATCAGGGAGAAATATAACAGACCAACCATAATTCTTACGGATTCAGCAAATGGGGTAAAGGGCTCAGCCAGGTCTATAGATCAATATAATATAATAGAAGAATTATCTAAGCATAGGGACCTTTTATTAAAAGTAGGAGGTCATCCGATGGCAGCAGGCTTATCACTACTTCCTGATAATATAGAACCTCTGCGAAAAGCATTGAATGATAATCCGCCAATAACAGATAAGATGCTTATGCCTAAGGTTACCATAGATGTTTTACTTCCACTGGGATACCTTTCAGAGAAAGTAGTTAATGAACTAACACTTTTAGAGCCCTTTGGTAATGGAAATAGCAAACCCCTATTTGCCGAAAGAAATCTAACTATAAAGTCATTGTTTATAATAGGAAAGAATTCCAATGGAATAAGGATGAGAGTTAAAAATCTCTATGGAAGAGAAATGGATGCTCTATATTTTGGTGATATAGAGGGCTTTTTTAAATATATTAGTGATACATATGGTCCTGAAGAAGCACTATACTTAAAGACAGGTAGGGGATCAAATGTGCAACTTACAATTACTTATTATCCGAGAATTAATGAATATAATGGATACAAAAGTATACAATTAATGATACAAAACTATAAATAATAACAGATTTTATGTATTATACTGTATTAGAATGAATTATGCTTTGCGTAGAATTGTCGGAAGTGATATAATATCAATCTATAAGAAGCTAAAATAAAAGATTTAGCCAAAGAGAAAGGTTTGAATGAGAAATGAAAAAATTAGAAGATTATGTAAGAAGCATACCGGACTTTCCGGAACCAGGAATTATATTTAGGGACGTAACCAGTGTATTACAGGATAAGGATGGACTAAGGCTTGCAGTTGATCAAATGCAAGAACTACTGTCAGGTCTGGATTTTGATTTAATAGTAGGGCCTGAATCCCGTGGATTTATCTTTGGGGTACCAATTGCTTATAATATGTATAAACCCTTTATTCCTGTTAGAAAAAAAGGAAAATTACCTTGCGAAACCATTTCTATGGACTATGAGTTGGAGTATGGCAAGGCTACTATAGAAGTACACAAAGATGCAATTAAGCCTGGTCAAAAGGTAGTTATTATAGATGACTTAATAGCAACTGGGGGTACTATTGAAGCAATAACCAAGTTGGTTGAAATGCTAGGTGGAGAAGTAATTAAAATTGTATTTTTAATGGAACTTAAGGGACTTGAAGGTAGGAAAAAACTTAGCGGTTATGATGTAGATGCTGTTATTAAATATGATGGAAAATAAGTAGAGAAGATGAAAGTAATTATACAGGTGGTGATTTTATGGATAAGGCGAATGATTTTATGAATCAAGGAATATTATATAGGCCGGCAGCTACAACAGTGCCAGCTGACTTTACTTCGCCTGAGCAACTGTATAAAAAGCTTACAGACAAGGTGGTTTCCTACCATCCCTCTGCGGATATATCTATGCTTGAAAAAGCATATAATTTGGCTTTGGGAGCCCATAAAGACCAATTAAGAAAATCCGGAGAGCCTTATATTGTTCATCCCTTATGTGTTGCAAATATTCTAGCAGAGTTGGAGCTTGACAAAGAGAGTATAGTATCCGGTATTCTCCATGATGTGGTTGAAGATACGGATATTACCCTTGAAGAGCTAGCCAAGATGTTCTCAGAAGAAATTGCCTTATTGGTGGATGGTGTAACTAAGCTGACCAAATTGAATTATTCCAAGGATAAGGTAGAGGTCCAGGCAGAAAATCTCAGAAAGATGTTCCTAGCCATGGCTAAGGATATCCGTGTAATATTAATTAAACTGGCTGACAGGCTTCATAACATGCGTACATTAAAATACATGAATCCTGTAAAACAAAAGGAAATTGCCAAAGAAACCATGGATATCTATGCTCCCATTGCTCAGAGATTGGGTATATCCAAGATAAAAGTGGAGCTGGACGACCTATCCTTAAAATATCTAGAGCCTGAAGTCTACAAAGATCTAGCAGAGAAGATAGCTTCAAAGAAGAGTGAACGTCAAGCATATATAGATAGTATAGTTAGTGATGTAAGATCCCATGTAGAAGAAGCAGGGATATCTGCAAAGATTGAAGGTCGTATTAAGCATTTCTTTAGTATATACAAGAAGATGGTAAATCAGGATAAGTCCTTGGAGGAAATATATGATTTATTTGCAGTACGTATTATAGTGGATTCATTAAAGGACTGCTATGCAGCCCTTGGAGTAATCCATGAGATGTATAAGCCAATTCCAGGCAGATTTAAGGATTACATTGCTATGCCAAAACCTAATATGTACCAATCCCTCCATACGACTCTTATTGGTCCAAAGGGGCAGCCATTTGAGATTCAGATTAGAACCTATGATATGCATAAAACTGCAGAGTACGGTATTGCCGCCCATTGGAAATACAAAGAAGGAACAGATGGGAAGAATACATCCAATGCCGAGGAGGAAAAGCTTACTTGGCTTCGGCAAGTATTGGAGTGGCAGAGAGATTTGTCCGATAATAAGGAATTTTTAAGTTTAATCAAAAATGATTTTGATTTATTCTCAGATAGTGTCTATGCTTTTACCCCTACAGGTGACGTAAAGACCTTACCAGCAGGCTCTAACACCATAGATTTTGCCTATAGTATTCATAGTGCTGTAGGAAATAAGATGGTGGGAGCCAGAGTAAATGGCAAAATGGTTCCTATTGATTATGTTATACAAAATGGTGATAGAGTTGAAATAGTCACATCCCAAAACTCTAAAGGGCCCAGCCGTGATTGGCTCAAAATGGTTAAAAGCACCCAGGCTAAGAATAAAATAAACCAATGGTTTAAATCCACACTAAAAGAAGATAATATTAATAAGGGTAAGGAATTAATATCCAACTACTGCAAGCAAAAAAGTATTACCCTTAGTGATTTGATGAAATCTGAATATACCAGTGTAATCATGAGAAAATACGGTTTCAAGGACTGGGATTCTGTTCTAGCGGCTATTGGCCATGGAGGCCTAAAAGAAAGCCAGGTTATCAATCGTCTTAATGAGGAATATAAGAAGAAGAACAAGATAAATATAACAGATGATATTATTCTTGAGAATATATCAGAAAACAGGGAGTATCATCAGATTAAGAAATCCAATAGTGGCATAGTAGTTAAGGGTATTCATGACTTGGCAGTTCGTTTTTCAAAATGCTGTAGCCCTGTTCCCGGTGATGAGATAATCGGTTTCGTTACAAGAGGAAGAGGCATATCTATTCATCGGACTGATTGTATAAATATAATTAGTATACCAGCAGATGATCGTGAAAGATTGATTGATGCTGAATGGGATGAAACAGCAGAAAAAGAAATGGGAGTATACCCTGTAGATATTAAGATCTTTGCAAACAACCGTACCGGTGTTCTAGTAGACATATCTAAGGTACTGACAGAGAATAAAATAGATGTCAAAACTATGAATGTAAGAACAAGTAAGCAGGGCACTGCCTCCATAAGTATCGGATTTGAGATTAATGGGGTGGATCAGCTTAATGAGATTATTGCAAAAATCCGTAATGTCGAAAGTGTAATTGATATTGAACGTACAGCCGGTTAATATAGATATAAATATATAGATAAAATATAAAATATATTCATATTATCATAAGCTAGTATTAGGATTGTGAAGGAAGGAATTTATGAGAAGAGTTCATATAAAAACCTTGGTTCTAGGAGGATATCAAGCCAACTGCTATCTTGTAAGATCCAATGATACCAAGGACGTTGTGGTGATTGATCCCGGTAACCAAGTTGAGAAAATCAAAGATTATTTGACGAAAAATGACCTAGAGTGTAAGCGGATATTACTTACCCATGGTCATTTTGACCATATAGGAGCCGCCAGCCAACTTAGGGCTTTGACAGGGGCTAAGATATATATACATGAGAAGGATGGACCTCTTTTAAGAGATCCTAACTTAAATGTATCTGCCTATGCGGGAGATGGAGATATAAGCTTTGAAGCTGATGAGTTACTTAAGGATGATGAAGAATTTGTTGAAGCAGGATTATCTTGGCAGGTAATGCATACCCCTGGTCACACAAGTGGGGGTGTATGTTATTATCTTAAAGATGAAGGTGAAATATTTACAGGTGATACAATCTTTTATGAAAGTGTGGGAAGGTCTGATTTTCCTACAGGTAATCAGCAGACCTTGATTGATACAATAAGTAATAAATTAATGATTCTTGATGATAGTATAGAGTTATATCCCGGTCATGGAAGACCTACTACCATTGGTCATGAAAGAAAGTATAATCCATTTTTTAAAATTTATTATTCTTAATTAATAGAGCAAAAAGCCACATACCCTTGTATATTAGTAACCATACATTATATTGACACATAGGAGTAAGGATGATTCAGATTATTCTATCAGATAGGGCATATGATAATGATGTCTATCAAATTGTAAAAGCATTTTATCCTAAGAAAGAGATTGAGATATCTTCAGTTTTATCTGATACACCAAAGATATGTGTGGATCCAAAGGATAATATAGATATTAAAAATAAAAAAGATGATATTGAAGATGATTTACAGGATGATACCCTTGTTAGCCAGATTGTCATGATTTTTGAGAGTAAAGATACAGGTCAAGATAAGAGTCACTATATAAGTTTTGAAATCACTGATAATAGGGGAAGAAAGTATGAGTTCGCTATAGCAACACCAGATCCTATTAAGGAAAAGGCTATATACAAGAATACAATGAAAAGGCAGTTATATAAGATGCTTTCCTCTATAAGCAAAAAAGAAATCCCTTGGGGAGTTCTTACTGGAATCAGACCCACCAAAATTATATATGATATGCTTGAGGAGGGGATGAATGAGAATGAAATTCATGAGAAGATGAAGAAAGAATTTCTTATATCCAAAGAAAAGCTTGACTTATGTATTAGTATAGCCAGTAGGGAGAGGAAGCTTCTTAATGACATAGACTATAAGAATGGATATAGTCTATATATTGGTATTCCATTTTGTCCAAGCACCTGTCTATACTGCTCATTTACCTCCTTTTCCCTGGAGAAGTTCGCAAGTAGGGTTGATGATTATCTTAATGCACTGGAAAAAGAAATAATATTCGGAGCCAGCTGCTTTCCTAATAAAAAGTTAACTACAGTATATCTAGGAGGAGGAACCCCCACCACATTATCAGAGAAACAATTAGATAGGTTGTTGGGGTTAATTAGATTACATTATGACTTTACCTATGTAAGGGAATTTAGTGTAGAGGCAGGCCGACCAGATAGTATAACGAAAAAGAAGCTGGAGGTATTAAAGAAGTGGGGAGTGGACAGAATTTCAATTAATCCTCAGACTATGCAGCAAAGAACCTTGGATTTGATTGGACGAGGGCACACTGTGGAGCAGATTAATCAAGCATTTGACCTAGCAAGACAGACGGGACATAATAATATTAATATGGATATAATTATCGGTCTTCCCGGTGAAACACCGGATGATGTGCAAGATACCCTTGAAAAGATAAAACACCTTAATCCTGACAGCCTTACAGTTCATACCCTAGCTTTGAAAAGAGCCGCTAGACTTAATACAGAAAAAGAACTTTATAAAGGAATAGAAGCAAAAGATGTTCCAGGCATGCTAAAGGTATCAATGGAATTTGCTAGGGATAATGGTTATATCCCATATTATCTCTATAGACAAAAGAATATGGCAGATAATCTAGAAAACATCGGTTATGCTAGATATGGGAAGGAAGGCCTTTATAATATTCTTATCATGGAAGAAAAGCAGACCATATTGGCTCTGGGAGC
>JAAYRE010000038.1 GCA_012518935.1 Clostridiales bacterium | reverse complement strand
AAGGCAGCAGGGGATGCTAATGCTGTTGACTTTGAATCAGTTACTTATGAAGGCTATGGACCAAACGGTACTGCTATTATAGTAGAGGCCTTAACTGATAATAAGAATAGAACAGCAGCAAATGTTCGTAATGCTTTCACTAAAGGTGGCGGAAATGTGGGAACAACAGGCTGCGTATCCTTCATGTTTGATCGTAAGGGGCAGATTATTATAGATAAGGAAGAATGTAACCTTAAGGGTGATGATATGATGCTTTTAGCACTGGATGCTGGTGCTGAAGACTTTAAGGAGGAAGAGGACAGTTTTGAGATCATAACTGATCCTGAAAGTTTTAGTACAGTAAGGGAAAACCTTGAAAAGGAAGCTATACCCATGGCTCAAGCTGAGGTAACTATGATTCCGCAGACCTGGGTAGAACTTACTGATGAACAACAAATCAAGGATATGAACAAAATACTTGATTTGCTTGACGAGGATGATGATGTGCAGGAAGTATATCATAACTGGGATGAGTAAAGAGCATAGATTTTAGCTAAGGTATTCTACTCCTGCATTTATCACACAAAAAGTATGATAAATGCAGGAGTTTATTTATTATTTACATCAAGGGGGAAGATGGATGAGGTTACTATTTTGTAATATCGCATGGTTGGATTATTATAAAGGGATTTATAAAGGTGTAGATGAACCTGTAGGTGGTGGGGATTACGTAAAGAAAACAGGTAATGCCCATGAAAAATATAATTTTGAAGTTGTAGAAATAGACAATGACTCTGAGCAGTATTGTCTTGGGTTTGTTGAAACAAAGAAGACCAAGACTAATAGAAACCAACTTCATATAGAGAAAATAAACGGATGTGAATTAGCAGTTAATGAAGATCAGGTTGAAGAAGTACTGGTTATATATTGTGCTAAACATCCTGCCCATAACTTCACAACTGTTGTTGGATGGTACAAACATGCTACTGTTTACAGGTACTATCAGGAGATGGGGTTTCCTTCAAGTGAACCTGATGAAACAGAAATTTATATTCAAAACTATAATGCTTTAGCCAAGGCTAAAGATTGTGTATTACTCCCAAGAAGAGAAAGAAGTCTGTATAGTAAGTGGTCTGTACCAAGAAGGACCTCAGGTGCCGCATATGGTTTCGGTCAATCAAACATTTGGTTTGCAAGTGAAGAAAATGATTTGTTAGATAAATTTCTAAAGACTTTAGTTAGCCAAATAAATGATTATGATGGAGTTAACTGGTTACATGAATATCCTAAAATCTAAGTAATGGTAGAATATAAAAAAATCCTTCATAAATCACATATAAGGTGATATATGAAGGGTTTTATTTTTTGATATGATATAATAAAGTGTTTATTTCAAAATGTAAGTGTTTGGTATTGCTAAAGCTATTTTCTAGTGATATACTACCTTTCAGTTGTTGGTGATAAGAGCTTTATATTATTAGAACTTACTCAAAATTACTATAAAATAATGCTCCGCAAGGATAGAGTAGAGGATGAAGATTAGCATATGAAGAAATCAATTAAGTACTTATTTGGAGTAAAGATTCCCCACGCACTTAATGAAATAACAACCCCAAGAAATCGGATATTGCGACTGTTTACATACGAGGGTATTCTTATTACTTTAATTAATAATTTGGTAGGTAGCCATAATAATCTCTATGCCATCAGGTTAGGGGCAGGGGATTTCGAGTTGAGTCTTGTCACTATGTTGCCACAGTTGGTTGGTATGCTTGTGTTGATACCAGGTGGAATTCTTACCGATAGGATGAAGAATAAGAGGGACATGGTAACTTCTGCTTTGTTTGCAGTAGCCTGTGTCTATGTTTTACTAGGTTTTGTCCCCGGTTTTGGATCCTATAGGTTGGGAGCATTTTTGATTCTTCTGCCTTTATCCTCTGCACCTATGACAATCTATAATGTGTCTTGGCAGGCATATTTTTCTGATGTGGTTCATCCTAATGGTAGAAATAATATACTGGCAGTAAGATCCAGCATATCCTTTTTAATAGGTATTACAATTACCTTGACCAGTGGAGCACTCTTGGCCTTGGCAGGAACCAATACGGATAAGATTCATTTGCATCAGATCTTTTGTTGGGCGGGAGCATTTTTATTGTTGATACAGATATTTATCTTAAGAAGGATTCCCAGTGTAGAAGTAGAAAGAAGCAAAAATCTAAGTATTAAGGGGCTAAAGATTGCATTTGTAGAATTGATTCATAATCGTAAGTTCCTAGGATTTATAGCCGTAGCCTTGTTTTTCTATTTGACCTGGCATATTGATTGGACCTTGTATTTTATTGGACAGACACAGTATCTGGGGATGAATGAGGCATGGTTAAGTTACGTAGGCATTGGTAACGCCATAGTACAGTTTTTAACCATGGGAATATGGAGTAAAATCAACTCAAGGCATGGGGTAAGATTTGCCATAATCTTTGGAAGTCTAGGGCTTTCCTTATGTCCCATAGGCATGATTATATCAACCAGTATAACGGGGGGTAATGCAAAGCATATTTTCCTGATTCTCAATATTTTATTTAATACCACCTTAGCAACAACCAGCCTTAATATTATACAATGTTTGCTTGAGGTGATTCCCGAAAAAAACAAGACCTTCAACATCTCTATCTATACAACCCTTATTACTCTTTCTAATAGTCTAATGCCCTTTGTAGGAGTAACTGTTTATAGGGCCTTAGGGGCAAATCTTAGCGCCCTACATACTGTGTTTTGGGTTATATTTTTCCTTAGGGTTATTGCCACTGGGGTATGGGCACTAAGATGGTGGGTGCTTAGAAATGTAGAACTGTCTTGATAATTGCACTGTATATGATAAAATAATAGATACTATCTATATGCAAAAAATTTTTTCAGATTATTTTAGTTGTAAACTACTTTAATCTATATTATATGTGAAACTGTTAATAGTCTTATTGGTGAGGTGATTGGTAATGAATAAGTTTAGTAAATATATAACCTCAATATTCTTTACGGTATTTGGTTTATTGTTTTTACTTAGTCCCCAGCTTACATATGCAGAGGAAACAAAAGATACCATCTGTAATGGTGTATTTATAGATACGATTGACGTTAGTGGTATGACAGTTAAGGAAGCACAGGAAGCCTTAGACAACCATATTAATAAGCTTCGTAATACAAGCTTTGCAATATTGGTAGGTGATAAATCCATTATAATTACCATGGGTGATTTAGACTATAAATATGAAGCGAATAATCATATTAGAAGTGCTATTGGCCTAGGAAAATCTGGCAATTTAATTAAGCGGTATAAGGACAATAAAGATATTGAATATGGGAAAAAGGTATATCCTTTAACTTATACATACGATGAAGCTAAGCTTAGAAAAATTATTGAAGTAGAGGCCAAAAAGTTAGAAGTCCAACCGGTAAATGCTTCATATACTCGAGAAAATGGTGTATTCATATACACAGATCATAAGCTAGGTAGTATAATGGATATTGAGCCGACTTTTAAGGCAGTTAAAGAGAACTTGGATAACTGGAATCGTATGGGATTTGTAGTTAATGCTCATGTGTTAGATGTAGAACCGGAATTTACCAGAGCAAAGCTTGAACAAAAAAAGTCAGTTCTTGGGGAATACACCACACAATATACAAGTTCCAGTGAAGATAGAGCAGCTAATTTGGCAAATGGTGCAAGGTTGATTAACAATGCCCTACTTTATCCTGGAGATGTTTTCTCTAGCTATGATTACTTACTTCCCTTTTCTGTTGACAATGGTTATTATGTAGCAGGCTCCTATAATGCTGGAAGAATTGAGCAAAGTATAGGAGGGGGAGCTTGTCAAGTAACAACAACCTTATATAATGCCGTTTTATTTAGTGAGTTGGATGTGGTAGAACGATCTGCCCACTCCATGACGGTGTCCTATGTGGACTTAGGATATGATGCTGCAATTGCAGAAGGCTCTAAGAATTTTCAATTTAAAAATAATACTGATATGCCTATACTAATTGAGGCATTTAGTGAAGATAGAAAGATTACATTTAGAATTTGGGGTTATGAATCCAGAGATTCTAACAGAAAGATAGAGTTTATTAACAAAGTTATAAAAGAGATTTCCCCTCCATCCAAAGAAAAAATAACCGAAGATCCTACCAAACCTACTTCATATAAGAAGGTAACTCAAAAGGCTCGAAAAGGTTATGAAGCTGAATTGTATAAAGTTATATATGTAGATGGAGTGGAGGTAGACAGAGTATTAGTGAATAAGAGCTATTATCATGCAGAACCTGCTCATGTAACAGTTGGCACAAAGAAGTAAATATCATAACCGATAATGTAGATTTTAGAGGGCGCCTGAACTCTTTTAGGAGTGATGGCTCTCTTTCATTTACACAATACTATTTACTAACAAATACTTTTGTTATTAACTTATGACTAGGAGAGATTAAATGTTTACGAATAAAGACTTGAAAAAATTAATAATACCTCTGATAATTGAGCAAATTCTTGCTGTTACTGTGGGTATGGCAGATGGTATTATGGTTGCCAGGGTAGGGGAGGCAGCTGTATCCGGTGTATCTATAGTAGATAGTATTAGTGTACTTTTAATTGGACTATTTAGTGCCTTGGCAACAGGAGGAGCCGTAGTATCATCTCAATTTTTGGGGCAAAAAAGGAATAAGGAAGCCTCCTTGGCTGGAGAACAGCTTATTATGGTCAGTTTGGCCCTGTCTCTACTGATCACGGTTATTACTTTGATTGGTCGATACCAGATTTTGAATATCCTATTCGGTGATGTTGAATATGATGTTATGGTTAATGCCAGGATATATTTTTTCTATTCAGCCTTATCCTATCCTTTTCTAGCCATCTACAATGGCTGTGCAGCCCTATTTCGCTCCATGGGTAATTCAAAGATATCTATGAAGATATCAGTTATAGCCAATATACTTAATGTTATAGGAAATGCCATATTAATCTTTGGATTTAATATGGGCGTTGCAGGGGCAGCTATATCCACTTTAGTTTCCCGTATATTTTCTTCAGTTATGCTTTTAATATTAATTAGTAATAAAAGCCTTCCTATCCATATCGGCAATATGCTTAAATTCAGGCCTAATATGTATTTGATTAAGCGTATCTTAAAGATTGGAGTACCTAATGGCATGGAAAACAGTGTGTTCCAAGTAGGAAAGGTATTGGTTCAGGGCATTGTTGCAAGTCTTGGAACTTCATCAATAACAGCAAATTCCATTTCCAGCAATATAGGAGGCTTTGGGGTATTACCGGGCTCCGCCATCGGTTTAGCCTTAATCACAGTGGTAGGGCAATGTGTAGGAGCAGGGGATTATGACGGTGTTAAAAAATATACTAAAAAGTTAATGAAGACTACACATATAATTATGGCTGGTATCAATTTGATAATTATTTTCCTAATACCTTCAATACTTAAGATATACAATGTAAGTGATGAGACAGCAGCTATAGCTTCTACACTGATGTTATATCATTGCATATTGTCTACCATCTTCTGGCCACCATCATTTTCACTACCTAATGCTTTAAGGGCTGCAGGTGATGTTAAGTTCACAATGTGGATATCCATGATATCAATGTGGGTGTGGAGAATAGGATTTAGTTATATCCTTGCCATTGTGTTTGAAATGGGTGTATTAGGAGTATGGATAGCCATGACCATTGACTGGGTATTCCGTGGTGCTTGTTTTGTCTATCGAATCTCTAAGGAAAAATACCGTACCATAGCAACTTTATAGTCTTACAGGAAATATGACACATAAGTGCCAAATATTACATTTAGAATTTTATTAGGATTACTAATATATTGTTGATTTTAGCCGATATATTTCATAGGAGTATGCACTTATAGGAGGTAGCAGATGAAAAGGGCAAAAGGAACAGTTCTAAATGTAATAATTTGCATCTTATTTCTTGCTGTAATATATTTATTTTCTGACAATACTGCTTGGGCATCTGAGGTTATACGACCGGATGAGTATTTTTTTGTATTTAACGGACAGCAGAAGAAAGCTGGAACTGAATATGAGATGAAGAGTCAAAATGTACTGTTGAATATAACTGCAGGTACCTGGGAACCTGAAACCGAAGTAGAATGGGTGTCCTCTGAGCCTGGTGTGGTGACATTAGAGGCCAGTTCTCATGGCTCTAATTTTGTTAACCTTGTAAGAAAAGGTCCGGGATATTCCACTATAACAGCTGTAGTAAAACATGGAAGTAATTCATATTCTTTAAGCTGTTTAGTTAAAGTTAATCTGGAATTTGACCATCAGAAGACAGGTACCATTATGGCAACAACTACAAGAGAGAGAATCTTAGTTTTTGATAATGTCGGTGATGATCCTAAGCAGATATATTTAAAATATGTTAATTATACTCCCGAAGGGGAAACAGAAGCTGAAACCGGTGATGCCATATCTGTTAGCTCTGTTTTGTGGGAAAGTGATAATGAAGGTGTAGTCACGGTTGATGATAAGGGTATAGTAACAGCTGTGGGAAGTGGTAGTGCCACTATTACTGTTACAACCAAAACCATGTCTACACAGGATAGATACCTAGCAATAACCTTGCAGGTTGTAGTTACACCTAAGTTTAGTCTGACATACGATGATTCCAATGGGAATACTGTAGTCAAACATTCCGATAAAAGTAATAATAATTTTACACCTGTAGAAGGTGTTCCTTCGAATTTTGTCATAGTATCCAATTCTACATTTGCAACTAACCTTAAGTGGGAAGTATATGATGCTAGTACAGGGAAGCTTCTTTCGCCTAATAGTAGTAAGCTTTCTTATTCCATCAATGACAACAGCGGTAATGTAACATTTATGAATGTAAAAGCAGGTACTTATGAGATATATGCATTTGCCAATGAAAGATATAACTACAATACCAATGCACCTTATGCATATATGAAGATAATAGTCCCAATCTACCTTGGTGATGTAAATATTGTCATGAATGTAGGCGACACATATAATATTGAGGAGAACTCAAATATTCCGGATTTTGGTATATTTGAAGTAGTATATAATGAGCCTGGTGGTGCCAATATAGCTCGGGTTAACCGTAATACCGGCGTTATAACAGCATTAAAGAAAGGAAAAGTTACAATACAGCTTAACTACCTACCGGCGTCTAATCTATATGATGATGATACTGAATACGCCCGTGAAAGGTATATCTACGTAACTGTAATTGACGGTATTTCTTTAAGTGCCTCTGAAGCCATGCTCTATACCTCAGGTACCTTAATGCTACAAGCAGTATTAACAGATCCAACAGTACCTGTTACTTGGACCAGTGATGCACCTAATATAGCTACAGTAGAAAATGGCTTAGTTACAGCCTTACGACCTGGTGTGGCCATTATAACCGCTGAGCAAAATATCCAAGGGGTAATTAAGAGGGCTATATGTGAGATTACTGTACAGCAATCAGTATCCAGTATCACCATTGATCCAGCAGTACTTAATCTTGCAATCGGTGAATATCAAACATTACATGCATCAATTACACCTAAATTAAATAATATTAAACTTAACTGGAAGACTTCCGACGAAAAAGTAGTTAAAATAATTGAGGCAAATCCCCTGACTCTTACTGTCCAGGGTGTTGCTGGAGGAAATGCTGTTATATCAGCTATCAATGAAGATAATATTGTAGTAGGCTATAGCCATGTAACTGTAAGGCAACCGGTAACAAGTATTAAATTATCCGATACAAATGTAAACATTAACCTAGATGCAAAAAGCATACAGTTGAGGGCCATAGTTTATCCTGAGAATGCCTTAAATAAAGAGGTAAGGTGGACCTCTTCCAATACAAGCATAGCCAGAGTCAATGAAAATGGCCTTGTTACCTTCTCAAGACCTGGAGAAGTGACTATTATAGCAACATCAGTGGATAATCCCAATGTTATGGAATTATGTAATATAACTATAGAAATACCTGTAGATACTGTAGCCCTAGATGAAAAGGAAACCACAATTTATGTAGGGCAGACAAAAAGGCTTAATTACTCTGTGTTGCCCATAAACGCCAGTAGAAATGCTGTTACATGGTCATCAACTAATCCCAGTGTGGCTTCCGTGGATGCAACTGGAAGAGTAAGTGCAAAACAAGTTGGACAGGCTGTCATTATATTAAAATCTCTTGATGGTGGTCACAGTGCGTATTGTACTGTAACAGTAAGGCAAATAGCAGAAGGTATCAAGTTTGCACAGACTGAACTTGAACTAACTACTGGTCAAGTCCATGAGATTGAGTATAATTTAATCCCTAATAATGCCACGGATGCCAATGTGGTATGGGAATCCAGTGACACGAAGGTGATAATGGTTAATGAGAAGGGAGAAGTTACCGCTAAAGGCCCAGGAGTAGCATTTGTTATTGCTAGAACTGAAGCAGGGGGCATGTCATATGTTAAGGTAACAGTGAAACAACCTGTTGAAGGACTCCTTTTAAACTTTTCAGAAAAGACAATCTATACTGGAGATTCTTTTGAAATCAAGGTATCAGTATCTCCAAGTGAGGCATCTAATCTTGGTGTAGATTGGAAAAGTTCTAACCCTAGTATAGCAACCGTATCTAATACAGGAGAAGTAGTTGGACTAACTGCAGGAACTACTATTATTACTGTTACTACTAAAGATGGGGGCTATAACGCTTCTTGTATAGTAACTGTTAGAAAGCGGATTAGTTCAATGGAGCTTAATCATGAGAGCTACAGATTGGGAGTAGGTAAATCCTTTACCCTGTCAGTATTAGTAGATAATGAGGTTGCAACAGATCTGAAGTTTAATTGGTCATCAAGTAATGAGGATGTTGCAACAGTAAATAAGAATGGAAAAGTTACAGGTCATGAACTGGGTTTTGCCATAATAACAGCCCGTGCTACGGATGGTAGCGGGGAAGTTGCCAGCTGTGAGGTAGAAGTTGTTAGACCTGTTAGCAGAGTTACCTTAGATAAGAGTTTCCTATCTATGTTAGTAGGAGAAACTAAGGAGTTAAAGGCTACAATAGAGCCAAAGAATGCAACCTATAAGGGAGCCATATGGACATCCAGTGATAATAATATTGCTATGATAGACGAGGACGGGTTTATAACAGCTTTAGAGGCAGGCACTGTCACCATAACAGCCAGTGCACAAGATAATAGCGGAAAGAAAGCAATTTGTTATGTTACTGTCAATAAACGTGTACCTGCCACAGCAGTTATATTATCTGAAAAAGAAATAGTTATGACTCAGGGTGAACAAAGAACTGTTAGACCTGTATTAAATCCTGTTAATTCCACTGATGGCTTGACATGGAGTACAGACAATTCATCAGTAGCCAGTGTTGATGAGAGTACTGGAAGAATTAGGGCAAGGGCTACGGGAACAGCTTACATTACTGCTATGACAGACTCTGGCAAGATAGCTACTATTAAAATTATAGTAATAGGACTGAATGTGACTAAACTTGAATTAGAGCAATACGATACATACTACGACTTGAAAGTAGAAGGTGCAAGCTCAAGAGTGACCTGGGATGTGGCTAATCCTAAAATAGCTGTTTTCAAAAACGGCAGACTTGAAACAAGAGCTGTAGGTACAACAACAATTATTGCAACTGTAAATGGTAGAAAGCTATCCTGTAAGCTTACTGTTGTTAAAATAGGATAATTATTATATAAAAGGCTGACGCAGAAGATTAAAAGGGCGTGATATATGTTTCAATCACGCCCTATACTTATGCGACAGCCTCTTTAGTAAAAACATGTAATATATTGAAAACTTATTGTATAAATGAACGAAAATCCTGCTGATAAGTTAGGATATAATTGAAAATTAAAGGTCAATATGGTACAATACTTGAGAACATATGTTTTAAGGATGGTATATGACACTGTATTAAGGAAGGTGGATTATTTGCTGATAAGTCTGCATATTAAGAATTTT
>JAAYRE010000037.1 GCA_012518935.1 Clostridiales bacterium | reverse complement strand
GATCCCAAATCAAGCACTCTAGCCAAACTGAGCCACACCCCGATAAATTGTATTCCCGGTACGACTATCATTCTTGTGGCCTATGACATACTCGAGTACCGCTTACTTTGCATTTACAGGCTTTATCTTGTGTTCCAGCCGTGACGCAAGATTTATTATATAATAGCCTTCAGCTAATGTCAACATCTTTTTTAATCTTTTTGTATCAAAAGTATATACAATTAACATTATTTTGTATATTATCCTTTTATAAGTAATAAATAGCTCTTAATTATAAAATAAATCTATTTCTTATATTTATTTAAAGTAAAATGTGCCTCCCCCTTGTCATCAACTTCCATAATAATAAATGTTGGTATTCTTCCACTTTGCCTAGGTAATGCTAGACTTCCAGGATTAATAGCCCATACATCATCTTTTAAGTCTATAAGGGGAATATGTGTATGACCAAACATGACTATGTCAGCACTGCGAGATCTTGCCACCTCTTTAATATTATAGGTACTATAATACACATCGTACCTATGACCATGGGTTAACATAACCTTGTACTTACCTATTAATATCATTTTTTCTTTAGGAAGTCCATTAAAAAAATCATTATTTCCAGAAATCATTTCTACTGGGCATGATGAAATAGATTTTATATAATCTTCACTAGATCCTAAGTCCCCTAGATGTATTAATAGATCAAGAGGACCGACTCTTTTCAGTGTATTAAATAAATACGCATCTTTACCATGGGTATCACTGACAATTAGAACTTTCATTAGATTCTCCTGTATATTAATTAGTTGCTATAATTTTTTCAAGTACTTCTTTCATAGCTTGTAATGCTCTTGCTCTATGGCTGATCTTATTTTTTATATTTGGCATTTCGGCTGTTGTACAATCATATTCTGGAACATAAAAAATAGGATCATATCCAAAACCATGGGATCCACTGATCTTATCTGCAATATATCCTTCCAACACACCTTCTCTTGTTATAACTTCACCTTTGGGAAATGCACAAGCTATAGCACAGACAAATCTTGCACTACGCTCATTAAAGCTAACATTCTTAAGCTGATCTATAATATATTGATTTTTAATTGAATAAGGGGTGTCCTCACCGAGAAACCTAGCTGAATATATGCCCGGTGCCTTATCTAAATAATCGACCTCAAGTCCTGAATCATCTGCAAGAACAATCTGACCTGTTTTTTCACAGACTGTTCTTGCCTTTATAATAGCATTTTCTTCAAAACTCTTTCCGTTCTCATCAATATCAATACTTATATTAGCATCTTTTAAGGACATAAGATTCAAATCTAAATCCTTTAATATCTCCCTAACTTCATCCATCTTTCCCTCATTGGATGTAGCAAATATTATGCTTTTCATATTAGTCTCCATTCACGAATATATGTTGTTCTTAAGATTATTAATAAGACTGGATTAATTCCAAATCTTATAAGGCAAAAACTCCTCATAAGATTTTCTAATCCCATTATAAATTCCCTCTGCGAATTCCCTGACACTATCTTCACTACGTAAATAATCCAAATCTTTATAGTTAGACATGTAACCTGTTTCTATAAGAATTGTAGGTACTGTAGGTTTATACAAGATGTAAATATCATCATCCTTCATTTTTATAATACCATTATTTTTTAAGGAAATGACTTTACCAATTTCCTTACTAAATATATTGGCCAAATCCTTAGAAGCAATATTATTATTGACATGATTGCAATAAAGAATCTCCATACCATTTGGCTTGTTTGAAACACTAGAATTAGAATGAATACTGATAAAAAAGTCACTTTCAACATCATTAGCCAGAGTTACTCGAGGTCTTAAGTATAATGTATCATCCTTAAGTCTAGTATAATATACCTTAATATTATCCTTGTCAAGACGCTCCTTTAAGGCAAGGAGTATTTTTAGATTAATGCTCTTTTCGTATGTTAGCTCGTCCCCAGAGATGGCTCCCGGGTCTTTGCCACCATGACCAGCATCTATGACTATAATTTTGTCATATACCTCCTTAGGTCTTTTTAAATCGATATAATAGTAATTATCATCTTCATAAAGTATATGAACGTAAACATGATTAAGTTGAAGTTCAATTTCACATACATTATATCCCCTATCATCTGATTGACTGGTGATACTAATTCCATGGACTGGGTCATTACCATAATCTTTTATAATTATTGTTTCCAAAGTGCCATCACTTTTGGTTTCAGTGTTCTGACTTTCTATATAAGAAGGCTCTCCCATAAAGACTTCTTCACCCTGCACTCTTCCTATATAATTACTATCTAGCTCATTCATCATAAGGCCAGATAAAGCTATTTTAAGCTTCTGGGCACTATAAATATCTTCTAATTCAACCTGCAATCCTTCTCCTTCAGGTTTTCTTATAACCAAATATTGTTCTCCCATCTGCTCTAAGATGTCATTATTAACATGGCTTTGTGCCTCCATAAATACTATTATGGGCTCCTCAAAGAAGGATATATCAGCTATATCTATATTACCATTATCATCTGTTTCACCAAGCACATCTACTTGGGGTAATACTGCCTTTTCATCAATTATTTCTTTTATATCCTCAACAATCGTATCTTCGTCTGTATTACTAGCTGATATAACAACCTCATTATATTGTTTAATATACAATGACAGCACAATAACAATAAGCATTAAAGCCACGCTTTGTGTAGCTGCTTTTCTAAGTAAAAGCTTATCCAAATAATTTCCCCCTAGTATAGTAGTTCACTACAATAATCTTTACGCTTATATGAATTATATATGAACTTTATATTATAAACAAGAATATTTGTATTTTTCCTCTTATCTTGTTGAATTTTGCATATTATTGCCTGTGTTAATAATTGCATTTTGACAAATATATTATTATAATGGAGGAGAAGCTTGTTTAATTTAATGTAACTTCAGGTAGGGGATGAATATGATGGAAGTAAACTACATATCAATCAAACAAAATGATGACTATGTTACTAAACTCACATATTTTAGTAGCCCAAAAAAGCCCAAAGCTAGTATCTTGATATTGCATGGTATGGCCGAGCATCATAAACGCTATTATGATTTCGCTGAGTATCTGGTAGGTTTAGGCTATGATGTATTCCTATATGACCATCGAGGGCATGGTACAGACAAAAAACTAAGTGAGCTTGGATTTTTTTCTAACAATAAAGGTTATCAGTTGGTTATTGATGATGCTATTTTAGTTAGCAAGTATATTGAAAAGAACAATAGAAGTAGCAAGTTCTTCTTATTTGCCCATAGTATGGGTTCATTAATAGCAAGAAATGTTATCCAGGCCTATGATAAATATAGTGGTGTGATCTTATGCGGAACATCTTATCCCATAAAACCTGTACTTATGGCTGGGCTTATTTTAACTTCTCTGGTAAAAAAAATAAAAGGTCATAGGTATATATCACCTTTCCTAAATAAAATGATTCTCGGCAATAAAAACTATATAAAATTATCTGATAGGACAATCTATGATTGGTTAACAAGAAGCCATTCGGTGGTAGGAGCTTATATAAATGATCCTTATTGTGGTTTTATCTGTACAACCTCCTTTTACCACGATCTACTTAGATTAACGACTAATGCAGCAAATAGAAAGTTAATAGAATTAACTAGAAAAGAGTTGCCAATTTTCATTATAAGTGGTGAAAAAGATCCTGTTGGTGGTTTTGGTAGAGATATAAAGAGACTGCTTACAGTATATAAAAAACTTGGCTTTACTAATGTATCCTACAAAATATATCCAGAATGTAGACACGAATTGCTAAATGAGTTAACTAAAGACGAGGTATATTCGGATATTCATCATTGGATTTCCAAAAGAATATGATATTTTTGATATTGTAAAAGGACTGTTACCTTAAACTGACTCTTATAGGGTGGTTTTTAGTAACAGTCCCATTTATTTAATTATAATATTTACTGGAATGTAGGCTTCTTTCTTGGTGGTTTTGGACCCATATATTGATAGAAATAGGTCTTCATCATTCCATTATATATTTTCCTGTTTTTATTTGCTTTTTTTCCGATATGTTTTTCAGCATCTTCATACCCTGTAATAATATAATATGACCATGAATCCAGTGAGCCAAATACCTCCCCTATTTGCTTATATAAAGCTGGTAAAGCCTTTTGTTCCTCCAACCTTTCTCCATAAGGAGGGTTAGTTATGATAAAGCCATACTTTTTGCTACTACTAAGCTGGGATAAGGGCTTTTGTTGGAAATGTATCATGTTCTCTACACCTGCAAATCTTGCATTCTGTCTAGCCGCCTTAATAATCTCCTCATCAATATCATATCCTTGAATGTTCATATCTATATTATTTAACATAATATCTCTTGCTTCTTCTCTCGCTTTATCCCATATACTATTTGAGAATATATTGTTCCATGTTTCTGCTAAAAAACTTCTTTGAATACCTGGTGCTATCTTGGCTCCTATAAGTGCAGCCTCTATAGGAAATGTCCCACTTCCGCAAAAGGGATCCACTAATATACGATCCTTATTCCATGGGGTTAACATTATTAAAGCTGCTGCTAAAGTCTCTGTTATTGGTGCTTTACTAGTTAATTTACGATATCCTCTACGATGAAGAGATTCGCCGGAAGTATCTATAGAAACCGTTACTACATCCTTCATGATGGTAACCCTAAGAGGATATGAACTTCCACTCTCTTCAAACCATTTAATATTATATATGCTCCCCAGTCTTTCAACCATTGCCTTTTTCATAATAGATTGAATATCCGAGGGACTAAAAAGCTTGGAGTTAATAGAATTGGCTTTAGCCACCCAAAACCTACCATCCTTCGGGATAAATTCCTCCCAGGGAATAGCTTTAGTGTTTTCAAATAATTCATCAAAGGTTTCAGCTTTAAAAGAAGCTACCTTCAATAAGACCCTTTCTGCTGTTCTAAGAAACATATTAGCTCTTGAACAGACATTAATATCCCCTGTATAGCTTACTCTCCCATTATCTACGTGGGTAATTTCGTATCCAAGATCATTTATTTCTCTCTTCAATACCGCTTCTAAGCCAAAATGACAGGGCGATATAAATTCGTATTTATTCATTGCTTCCTCCTGAAGTGCTAAAATATATTATCCTAGTAGAATTGTAAAGTTAATGTTTTGCAATGTCAATGCCTTTCTGACTTTAACACTCTAACCTACCTTTATAAGCTTTTATTCCGCCATATAGGCTTTTTATATTATATCCATGCTTCATTAAATCTCTGGCAGCCATTAAGCTAATATGGCCTCTGTCACAATAAAAGATTAAAAGATTATTTCGATTTATATACTTTTTTTCTTCCTCTAGTTTATCATAGGGTATGTTAACAGCCGAGGGAATATGCCCTTTCAGGTAATCCATTCTATCTCGCAAATCTATTATTAAGACATTGGGCCGGCCGATGTATTTTGTTATCTCATTAGTCCTGATTGTATCAAAAGACATCCCTGTACTGTCACTTCCTTTCATATGGGTAATAACTAATATATAATTAGTTCTTCATAATATTATATTCCGACAAAATAATTTTGTTATTTGTCAACATCATAAGAGTTTTTTAGACAATATTATGAACATTTTTATGTATCTTAAGTGTGCATCCTTTCGAAGCATTTACTTATTTAATATGAAATTCGAAGAACCTTCCAATTAAATAAGAAAAGGGCTACTCTAGTAGCCCAATTCCATGCAATACCATTTTAATAATTATTGTCAGTATCTTCAATATTTCTAAATCTATTGGTATTATTGTTTCTTGTATTTGAATTTGTGTTAGTGTCTCTGCATCTTGTTCCTGAAGAATTGCGGCTGTTGGTGCCTATGGTATAATTGCCTGTATTATTTGTATTGGCATTGGTATTAGCATTTCTGCTTGTGTTATTGTTTGTATTAGCATTTCTACTTGTGTTATTGTTTGTGTTAGTATTTCTACTTGTGCTATTTGTTGAGTTATTATTATTACTGTTTGTATTTCTGATATTAGAGGTGTTAGCATTTCTGCTATTGTTATTCGTATTGCTGTTTCTAGTATTATTGTTATTCATAAATGCCTCCTAAAAGTAAATTAAATTGATATTGCAACATTATTATCTGTTGTTTTAATTTAAATATTCATTATATAGATTATTAAAATTTACTTAACTAAAGTACTTAAAGGCAAATTATGAAATAGATATGAAATTTAAGCTATTAATCATAATATATTTTACTTAATAGAAGGCTTATTTTGTTCTTATAAAACCTGTTCTTAGCGTTTTTGCTATTTTTGGAATTAAAAAATAATTTTATTAATTAAACTTGCATTATAAACACTAATGTATTATAATATTAAAGTGCTCAGATAGTAGATTCTGGGCACTTATAACCCCTTATTAATTATTTATACTCCCCTCATCGAAACGACCGCTTGGCTCCCCCTTGCGGTCGTTTCACTTTGTATTTCTTTACTTAATACTTATATATCTCTAAACATATACCATAGTATGGATATTATAATAATAGGCACTATAAATACAGAAAGTAATTTTAAGAGAAATAAACCGGCTCTAAAAATAGTAAGGACGAACAAGATAACAAGACAAATCAGGGCCAACTTATGATACCACTTTATTCGAAAATACCCTTTCTTTCCATTGGATCTACGATGACCATGGTTTTGATGCTGATCATAGTCTTCATAATATTGTCTATGGCCATAATCATTGTAATTATTTGAACCAAAACTCCCATGGGCAGGTATTCTTTCAGTATCAATTATTGTCCTTGCAATAAGCCTAGGATCCCCTATTTCATCTATAATCTCCTCTTCACTTTTATCAGAATGAGAGCTAATGTATTCGTTATAAAACCTCATATTCTGTTCTAGGACAACATCACTTACTTCTCCTACTAGAGATTGTCTTAAGATATCTAGAAATTCTTTTTTATTCATACGAGCCTCCTTTGACTTATTCTATCACATTTATATAGGAGCGTAAACAACGAGTGTCTCCCTTTGGGAGTCTCTCTTATGTCAAACAACAAGTGTCTACCTTTTGGAGCCTCTCTTATGTCAAACAACGACTGCCACTAACTTTCTTATTCAATAAAAAAAGTGTGTTTGCAGACTTAATTGTTGTATGCAATCACACAGATTCATGGTAAACGTGTGCTAGAGGATTCGAACCCCCGACCTTCTGGTCCGTAGCCAGACGCTCTATCCAGCTGAGCTAAGCACACATAAAATTATATTTATATATGGCAATAATGCCGGCGACCGGAATCGAACCGGTACGGGAGTTGAGTC
>JAAYRE010000036.1 GCA_012518935.1 Clostridiales bacterium | reverse complement strand
TTAGACTCTAAAATCTGCAAATAAAGTTCCTTACGATATATAGGAACTGACTTAGGAGCATTTATACCTATTTTTATCTGATCACCCTTTATCTCTAGGATAGTTATCTCAATATCATTACCAATCATTATGGATTCATTTACTTTTCTTGATAGGGCTAACATAATCTGCCCTCCTTTTTGGCTTTTATAGCCTGTAGTTGTTCATAGAAACAGTATTTTATATTGTACTTAGATTCCTCAACAATAATCTGACTTCCTTTCTTTGTATCAGAGTTAATAACGAAAGGAGCCCTTAAATTGGCTGAAATCTGTGTTATATCCCTTGGAACAGTTATTGAAACCAGAACTACTAAATTATCAGGAGTGATTTCTCCAAGGGGCTTTAATAGCTCGTCCTCCACAGTTGGATTATAATCAGGTATTATAAGGAAAGGGCTTATTATAGGAATAGCTAATAAGGGCTCTTCTATGCTTTGTAACCATGTTATATCAGGCCTTTCTCCATCCTCATTATCGTATAAAATTGTATATTTTTTGTAATCCTCAAATCCTAAAATACCATTTTCAAAATAGATGATTTTATCTTGGTCTAAATCAACCTCTCCAAAATGTTTTGTCTTAATTAGCATACTATTCCCCTTTCCTAACCACATTAATATTATTCAAATATTTTGGAAAATTATTAGCTACTTCTATTAATCTGTCTTATAGGAAATCTAACAATGAATTCTGCACAACTTTTGAAGCTGCCATAAGTGATGAATTGTAGATCATTTGGGCGGCATTGAAGTTGATAATTGTGTCAACTATATCAACTTCCTCATTCTTAGATAGCAATTCCTTAAAATCTGTTTTCTGGCTTGAAAGTCTATTCTCTGTCAGTCTTAATCTATATTGTCTACTACCTAAATCTGCAACTGCTACATTTACCTTGTCCTGTTCATCGTTTGAGCTGGTTATTCCCCTTGCAAATGCTTTCTGCATAACTTCTTTTTTTAGTGTAAGCTCAGTCTCAAGTTGCTCTAGCATCTTTTCATAACGCTGTTTGTCACTATCAGTAAGATTAATATCCTCTAGACGTCTTTCTACCTCTCTGATCTTGTTTTCCGTAGTAACCACATCATCTACACTGTTTAATATATCATCAATAACTCTGCCTATTTTGTGTGATATGGCATCGGAGCCTTCAGTATTAATGGTAAGTTTCTGATTATAATTAATCTCATATTGGATTTCTTGCTTTTCCTTGACATAGGATATACTTCCTAGCTCTGGCTTGCTAGTGTCTGTCATAACACAATCAAAATAGTGTTCAGGTCGCAACTCACCCTTCTCAAACCGTGATTTTTGATAGGATAATTCTATCTTGTCTGCAAGTCTTAATTCTTCATATAGATTTTCACCTATTATAATTTCACCGGTCTCATAGATAAAATTAACGCTATCAGGGCCTGGTCTATAGGCATTAGGATCATGTTCTGATATAGTAGTTATATTTTCCGCTGGTATGGTCCTATCTTCAGATGTTCCTCCTGCTACAGGTATAGAATAATTTATGCCACTAATATCTACTTTCTCCAACTTGTCGTAGGATAATTTAATCCTATAAGTATTCTCTATCTTAGGTGTTTCGTCAAAGGTAATTGTACTATCATTAAAATCTGCTAAGTTATAGCTACCTGAAACCCTGGGAACTGTCTCTATGCTTTTACTAGTCAATTTCTCTGTGATATCATATTGCAGATTGGCTGAATCCTCCATAAAGATTAAAGGACTGTCTGTTTTATAACCTGAAAAGACATATCTACCGGCATAATTGGTATTACCCTCCTGATAAATCTGTTCTTTCATCTCTCTTAGGTCCTGTGCTATTGATGCACGATTCTGTGAAGTTAATGTATCCGAGCTTCCTTGAACACAGTCAGTATTGATTTGCCTTATTATATCATTAATTGTTTTCAGTGCACTCTCTGTTACATCCATCCATGACATGGCGTCTGGGATATTCTTATCATAATATTGCTCCAACTCTGTCAAATTAGTTCTAAGTTTCAAAGCACGAACAGTAACAATAGGATCATCAGAGGGTCTTTGAATCTTCTTACCTGTGGAATATTGCTCCTCTAACTTTGATACATTTAGTTTGTTCTTATTAATATTACTAAGCATATTGTTAGTCATCATTCTATTTGTAATTCTCATAGGACACCTCCAATATAAAAATAGTAGTAGTCTATTCTTCAACACCCGGAAGAACAAGGAGCGAGCCTCGTTACGCGAGCTTCACAGTTCTTCCTTAGCCTAATAGGCTTTGCCTATTTGGCTATACGCCCATATACATTATCAATCTTTCATAGATCTCATCCATAACCGATATAACTTTTGCTGATAGGTTATATGCATTCTGAAAACGTACCAGGCTCATGGCTTCTTCGTCAATATCTACACCGGATACGGACAGTCTTTGATTTGTTATGGATCTAATAATATTTTCCTGACTGGTAGCAGAATCATTTACTTTCTTAGAATCAATACCAATATCTGCAACCAAAGAATTTATAAATCCAGCAGGTTCTCCCTGACCAAACATAGTCTTGTCTATCTTTAGAGCAATCAATGCATCTACAATATCATTATTATCTATTCCATTGATTACATCAGTTGCCGTAGCCAAAAACTTAGGGTCGTTAATAAATTCGCTGTTAATAGTAAAATTCTCCACTGTCATAAAGTAATAACTTCCTATAAGGGGTACATTATCAGGTATATCCATATAAAAATCCCCGGTCTGAGAATTAAAGGATGTAAAGGCGGAGTCCAGCTCATATTCCCTTCCACTGACTTTATTAGTTGCAGTAAAAAAGTCTTTTCCCTGGTTATTTTCAAGATCTTTTCCTGTTCTATGTATATCATTAAATGCTTTTGAATAGGTTCTTATAAATTCATTCAATTGATCAAGGTAATAGGGGATACCTTTATAATTAATACTCTCTCCTATAGAAGCAACTATCCCCTCTGGATCTATCATAAGTGTATCTTCTAAATGGAACTCATATACAAACTTACCAGTAGTATCATCTATTTTCACTTCAAAGCCTGAATATTTATAGTTATGATTTCTAATAGTAATCACACCGGTTTCAGCAATGTTAAGCTTTTCCACAGCATTTATAGTGGTATCAGTCATTATAACCTTGTTATTCATGCCATCATGGACTAAAGATAATGTTCCCTGAAGATTATTTCTATTGTTGCCGTCCCTAATTTCATATAAGGCATTTAGGGAACCGCTAAGATTATTACTAGCAAGATTAAACTTCTGCCCATTAGCCCAAGCCACATCATATAGACCGTCAATATCATTCTGATTTTGCTTCTTTTCCCTGGGGATAACCATTAGTTGATTGAAATCACCACCATCTACAAGGGTTTGGCCGTCTATCTTAATTTCATAAGACATGATTCCAATACCATCTCCTACAACCTTCTCGGTTACGGATATACTAGCTATCTGGGATAATTCATCAACCAATAGGGCTCTTTGATCTCTAAGGTCATTAGCTGTACCTCCGTTCACCTCCAATGTTGTTATCTGTTTTGTCAAAGAGGCTATTTGCTGTGCTCTTGAGTTAATTCTATCCACCATATTTTTTATTTCAAAATTACATTCATCCTGAATGTTTTTTAAGTTTTTAGATAATGAATTAAAATAATCAGTAAGACTTTTTCCAAAGTTAATAACTTGACTACGAACAGTCAAACTAGATGGATTATTTGCCAGCTCCTGAAGACTGTTATACATAGAATCAAAGGTCGTAGTAAATCCTTCTAAACTAACCTCATTAAAATAGTTTTCTATCTCCATCATGTAATGGGACTTACTAGAATATTCTCCTAGGATGGTGTTATTCTTTCTGAATTTAATATCATAATACTCATCCCTTAACTGCTCTATTCCAGTTACACTGACACCGGTTCCTGCCATACCATATGTGCTGTTGACCCTAAGAGCTTTTCCAGCTTTCTGCCCCATTACCTGCTTACTATAACCATTAGTTTCCGAATTGGCTATATTATGAGCAGTAGTATCTAGAGCAGCCTTATAGGCATATAAGCCAGATTGTCCAATATTTAATCCAAAGAATGTTGATGACATACTCTTTCTCCTTACATATTCATGATGATATGTTCAAGCATTTCACTGACCACATTAATATATCTTGCAGCAGCATTATATGAATGCTGGAACTTTATCAAGTTAGTTAGTTCTTCATCTGATGATACTCCTGTAACCTCAGCTCTCTTGTTATCGATACTTGCTACAGTGGTAGCCTGGTTTTGACTGATACTATTAACCTGCTCACCTCTGTTGGCAATTGCAGATATGAATGTTATGTAATACTCATTAACATTATTTTTTGTCAATGTATTTGGTGATAATGTGGCAAAGGGTTCCTGCCATTTCGTAAGGAGCTTCTGTGTCATTTCAATATCATAGGCTCCTGATCTATCATTTTTTGAAAGGGGTAATAAAGACTTATTATGAAGTATTTTGGGGTTAACCTCTATCTCACCTAGGGTATATAGTGAATAATTGTCATTTGGGTTCTCTTCATTATATATCCGGGCTTTAATAGAAGTAATCTCTATCTCCCCAGCCTCATTAATAATCTGTATATCTATATCTTGTTCTTCTGTATATCTAGCCATGGATTTTCTGGTAAATAAACCTTCACCCATGGTTCCCATGGAATCCACCCCAACCGGTGCATTTTCTACATCTAAAATCATAATCTTGCTACCATCGGCCAATGTAACTTCTTTGTTGGGACAAAGAGTATCATTAATTAGGGTAACTATTCCATGAATCAGCTGATCAAACTGAGCCTGTACTGTCATTATTACTGAGGGTTCAACCTTATTATTATATTCATTAACTGCCATCTGATATTGACTTTCTGTTTCGTATCTATCTCTTACAGGTATATCTGTAAATTTAGCCTGTCTATGTCCTCTGGCAAGAAGTAACCCTTTTAGGGAACCCACATCTGTATTGTTCATGGAAGATGGAGGTCTATCCATATTGAAGACATCACCGTATCCATGAGCTACCCATATGGGCTTTAACATCTGGGATTCTTCGCTGATTTGGGTAGTTTCCATATGATAAACCAAATCCTCTGTCACAAAGGGTACTCCCTCAAGATTCACAGTAACTATTCCTGCATTACTTTCTTTATATGTAATATTGGCAATTTTGCTAAGCTCGTCCAAAAGTAAATTCCTTTGATCCCTTAAATCATTGGCATTTTCTACTTCTGTGCTTTCATAATGCCTAATACTAATATTCAAATCTCTAATTTCATTACCAATCTCATTGATACGTAAAACTTCATTAACAATCCTAGTGTTGAGATTTACCTGGTAAGCATTCAGTTGCTCAGATATAACATCAGCCCTCTCTATAAAAGTTACTGCAGTCTGCACAAAAGATGCTCTTGCCACAATATTATCGGGTTCTCTTGATAACTCCTGTAATGCTTCCCAGAATTCCTTCATTGTATTCTGGAATTGAACCCCTTCCAATTCTCCAAATAATCCTTCAACTTCACCAATTGCCAAGTACTGAGATTCATAAAAAGCCTGTCTACCAATCTCCTGGCGATAGGCTTGATCCAAAAAGGAATCCCTCACCTGCTTTACCTCAGCAAAATTAGCACCTAAGCCTTTTTGCATGGAATAAAGAGGGGAATCTCCCCATTTAACATATTGAAAATCCGTTATCATTGTCTGTTGTCTTACATAACCTTTAGTGTCTACATTGGCTATATTATGTGCGGTTATATTAAGAGCGGCCTGACTAACATTCAGACCTGATACACCTATATGTAAACCATTAAATGAAGCCATAAACATACCACCTTCACTTGAATTACTTACTGTTTTGCATCAAACATCCCTGTAGGCAAATTTTTATCATTAATTTGTGATGCATTTTTAGTGTAAGTGTTGTTCCCCGGCGACATCCTTGTGCTTTGAAGAAAATTCATATTGAATTCTATCATCTCTAGGGATTGTTGTATCAACGACTTGTTCCGATTATTAATCTCCACTAATATATTAACAGTATTCTTGAGTTTATCATGTATTTCTGATAATACTCTCTTTTCCTTCTGCCTATCGTCCAAGAGACCTACAAGTGTGCTAAGATTTAAGTCTGTACCTTTTTTTCCTAAAACAGTCTTGATATCATCCATGACTCTTGCTCTTTTGTTCTCAAGAGAAGTTATCTTATCAATAGCTTCTTGCTCCTTAGAAGTTATATCTTGTAGGCTTGTTATATCATTTTCTACGATTATATGTGTCTTATTCCTGGCAATAGGTATTAGCTCATTATAAATCCTATCTTCTTCATATAATATATCTATTAATTCATTAATTAAGCTTGCCACAATTTACCTCATTCCCAAACTGGTATCTACAAGAGTCTCTTACCTACACCAGTTCATCAAAATAACGGTTAACCAACTTATCAGCAACCTCCTGCATGTTAACATTGTATGTTCCTGATTCCATCCTTTTCTTAATATCAGCAACTTTATCTTCCCTTATGTCTGGAGTCTGCCTAACAATATTCTTTGCCACTCTATAATCCTGACCCACCTGGGATATCTCCAGCTTATCGCTAAAGCTGTTACCAGTTGTCTTCTTGATCTTGTTTACTTTATTGGCATTATAAACTTGACTTACTTTGTTAAATGCATCTATACGCATTATATCACCACCTAACTTAATTATGTTTATCTTCATATTATTTATCGGTAAATTTAAAATATATATTAGAGCAATTGTAAAAATCTTTTAAAATTATATAAGAAGTCTTTTAGAGCACTGCCTATTATATAATAAAATATAGAGGCTGTACATAATAGCCTTTTATGTAACAACCTCTATATATAATATTCTAATAATGTATATCTACTTCATCTTTTCCTTTAATACCTCGATTGCTTTTTGAAGTTGATTGTCTTGATCATGGGGAATGGTCACTAGCTGTCTTAACTCCTCAGATAATTCTACTTCCACATCTGGTACAATTCCCGTACCATGAATATTACGACCTTTTGGCGTAAAATACTTTGATATGGTTAGTTTTAAAGCTGTACCATCGGTTAAGGGCATAACCTTTTGAACAATTCCCTTACCAAAACTGGTTGTTCCGACTATGGTACCTATCTCATAATCTTGTATAGCACCAGCAAATATCTCAGCTGCACTGGCACTATTTCCATTAATCAAGACTACTAGAGGTTTGTCGAATATATCAGGATTCTTAGCATACAAATGCTCCTGCTTTTTGTATTTGTCCTCTGTGTATACTATGACCAAGTCTTCTGCTAGCAATCTATCAAGCATATGAACTACTGCATCTAAAAGTCCTCCGGGATTATCCCGAACATCCACTACCAGACCTTTCATTCCTTTGTCTTCTAGGTCTTTTATAGCTTCATTAAACTGTTTAATAGTAATGTCATCGAATTCTGATATCAGTATATATCCTATATCATCTTGAAGCATCTCGTATTCAATAGTTGGTATATTAATCTGCTGTCTTACTATAGTAAAATCAAGGGGTTCAGAAACTCCCTCCCTAATGATAGACACTTTTACCTTGGTTCCTGCTTTACCTTTCATTTTACTCACAACCTCTGTGAGATCCATTCCGGTAACCTCTTCACCTTCTACTTTATAAATAATGTCATCAGGAAGTAAGCCCACTTTATAAGCAGGTCCATTTTTATACGGCTTTACAACGGTAATTACCCCTGTTTTTACATCCTGACTTACGACAGCTCCAATTCCGTGATAAACACCGGAAGAACTTTCTAATAAATTAGAATACTCTTCTTTCGTATAATATGTTGAGTAGGGATCGTCAAGACTTTGGACAAAGCCCTTGTATATACCTGTGGCAAAATCATCTGTGTTAATGTCGTCTAGATAATAGGCATCTATCAACATCTTCATCAGATTTAGCTTTTCTACGATTTCTTCATAGGGATTATCTTCGTTTTCTGCAGCAGACACATCTTCCTTGGAAGGCGAGTCTTTTATAAAACCGTTATTAAAATTAAATTTAGTGGCTCCACCTATTAAGGTAACAACCAGGAAAGCTCCAGCAAGCCCGGTTAATAAGCCAGATAAAAAATTTTTCTTCATATAGGTCCTCCTAACAAGGTCAAGTCGTATAAGCACCACAGGATTATCAGATATACTATTGACTATTCCTGCAGTCTCTTATTAATAATCTAACTGTTCCATGTATTTCATATACTTAACAACCATTAAGGCAATCTTAAATGTTATTGCATCATCAAATACACGAAGATCAAGATTAGTGGTTTTCTGCAATTTATCTAAGCGATATACAAGGGTATTTCTATGAATGTATAATTGTCTAGAGGTTTCAGATACATTGAGGTTGTTATCAAAAAACTTGTTAATAGTTGCAAGGGTCTCATCATCAAAATCATCAGGAGATTTACCTTCAAATATCTCTTTGATAAACATCTTACACAAGGGCATTGGAAGCTGATAAATCAATCTTCCGATTCCAAGATTATTATATGCAACTACATTCCTATCACTATAGAATATCTTACCAACATCCAAGGCCATCTTGGCTTCCTTATAGGATCTTGATACGTCTTTAATCTCATTGACTATGGTACCATAGGCCACATGAACTTTGGTCATGGCTTCAGTATTAAGCATATCCAAGATAATATGTGCGGTCTTGTTTAGATCCTCATGTGTTTCATTTTGTTTGACTTCTTTTACAAGAATAATGTTTTTTTCGTCTACAGCTGTGATAAAGTCCTTTGTCTTTCCAGCAAACAAGCTTCGTACAGTTTCAAGTGCATTGGTGTCCTTTTCATTTTTAGTCTCTATAATGTATACAACCCTCTTAGCTTCTGTATCAATATGAAGCTTTTTAGCACGATTATATATGTCTACCAAAAGCAAATTATCTAAAAGCAGATTTTTAATAAAATTATCCTTATCATATCGTTCCTTATAAGCCACTAATAGATTCTGTATCTGAAATGCAGCAATTTTTCCTATCATAAAGACATCTTCACTATCGCCTCTGGCTAAAATAACATATTCCAGTTGACGCTCATCAAACACCTTAAAAAATTGATAACCTTGAATCGCTTGGCTGTCAGCCTGTGAAGCTACAAATGATAAAACTAAATTCTCATATTGCTCAGCATTTTCTGTTGTAGTAGCTAAAACCTTACCTTCTGTATCCATTACTGAAATGTCAATACGGGTTATACCTTTTAATCCATCAATTGTATTTTGAAGAATCTGATTAGAAATCATAATTTCTCTCCTTTAAGTATTATATTTCTATTTTTATATAAAATTCATAGGTACTAGTCCTAGTTTATCACAAAAATAGTTGAAAGTAAACTATTTATATATATTCTGCACAATTTTTTTAGTATAATACTATGAAAACTGTTGGGGCGTATATTAGTTTACTCACTGCACTATTCCATTATTACTTTATATGACCATCTTTCCTCTTTTAAGAAAGAGTTTCGCTTGCGATACTCTGATATCGAACGTAGCCAGCTATGCTGGCTAAAACAGACACCGTGAGTGCATCCTGCGAAGCATTTTTTTATAGACATTATGGGGATTTTCCTATTAAAAAAGGGAACACATAAGTGTTCCCTATAAGTACATATTATTTAGTTAGTGATTACCTGTTCTGTTTCCTTATCGAATACATGAACCTTGGACATATCAAAAGCTATCTTAATAGTGTCATCCGGTCTTGCAGTGGTACGAGGATTAACACGAGCTGTAATATCAATGGTATCATCAACTGTGAAGTATAAGAATACTTCAGCACCAAGAAGTTCGTATACTCTAACGGTAGCCTTAATAACAGCATCCGGATAATTGTTTATAAACATTTCTTCATCATGTAGATCCTCAGGACGAATACCCATTATAACAGTCTTCTCTGCATAACCACCATCAATAACCTTCTTAGCCTTAGCTTCTGGAAGTTTTAATGAATTGTAACCAAAGTCTAGGAATACATCTGAACCCTTCTGATTAACAGTTGCTTCTATAAAGTTCATCTGTGGTGATCCCATAAAGCCAGCAACGAATAGGTTCTGAGGTCTATCATAGAGGTTCTGAGGAGTATCAACCTGTTGAATTAATCCATCCTTCATAACAACGATTCTAGTACCAAGTGTCATAGCCTCGGTTTGGTCATGGGTTACATAGATAAATGTAGTCTGTAATCTCTGATGTAATTTTGAAATCTCAATACGCATCTGTACTCTCAACTTAGCATCAAGGTTTGAGAGAGGCTCATCCATTAGGAATACCTTAGGATGACGAACAATTGCACGACCCATGGCCACACGCTGTCTCTGTCCACCAGAAAGAGCCTTAGGCTTACGATCTAATAGATGCTCTATGTCAAGAATCTTAGCAGCTTCATGAACAAGCTTATTAATCTGATCCTTAGGTACCTTTCTAAGCTTAAGTCCAAATGCCATATTATCAAATACTGACATATGTGGATATAGCGCATAGTTCTGGAAAACCATGGCAATATCTCTATCCTTAGGTTCTACATCGTTAACCAGTCTATTATCAATATAAAGCTCGCCCTGTGTAATCTCTTCAAGACCTGCAATCATACGTAGTGTTGTAGACTTACCACATCCTGATGGTCCAACAAAAATAACAAATTCCTTATCTGCTATCTCAAGATTAAAATCCCTAACCGCTATTACACCATTAGGATACTGTTTAGTAATATTTTTCAACGATACACTTGCCATTTTCTATCCTCCTATACTTCTTACATGACATGTTCTTGTACAAAGTTTATAGTAGTATGATACATCATTTGAATTACTTAAACTATATCCCATTTTAACAAAATCGGTTTTGCCCTTTTGTATAATTTGTATATTAAAAGAATTTTTATGTGTTTTTACCGATAAACCAAATATTATTTTAATTGTTTACTGTCAATATTCTATAAACCCCTCCCCCATTACCTCTCTTACATCATTGACAATAATAAATGAATTTGGGTCAATTTTTTTCGCAATTTCTGTGATTTTAACAATTTCTTTCTTTGAAACAACACAAAAAAGCATCTTTCTATCCTTATTTGAATACATACCTGTTGAATTTAAACCTGTAACCCCCCTGTCAAGATTGGTCATAATTTCTGATGCAATCTTTTCATATTCATCGGAAATTATATAAGCCATTTTTGCGAATTTAAGTCCTTCAAGGATTCCATCAGATACTTTTGATGATAGATATATAGATATTATGGCATACAAAGCATTTCCCAGGCCAAATACTAAGGCACCTAGAATAACAATCGCCCCATCTATAAAAATAAGAATATGGGGAACAGAAAGGTATCGTTTGAATTTATGGATTATTGACGCCAATAAATCTGTTCCTCCAGTTGATGATGAAGCCGAAAAAACCATTCCCAAACCTACTCCAGTTAAGGTTCCCCCAACCACCGATGCCAATAGCAGGTCTTCAAATTGAAAATCCACAATAGGTATTATGAAGAGAGCTATAATTAAAGATATGGTACCTAGGGCAACATTAATCATAGTCCTAAATCCTAAAATCTTTATTGCTACAACAAATAAGGGGATATTACATATGACTGTAAAAAGCCATACAGGAATACCTCCCTCTCTAATAAATCCTGTTAGTTCTTTTACCACAATGGCAAGTCCTGTTAATCCCCCTGTTACTAGACCTAAAGGTTCGTATATTAAATTAATGGCTAAAGCCATCAAAAAAGATCCAATTATTATTATTAAATATTTTTTTATTGCTAACAACTTTTTATTTTTAATCCTTCTTATGCTCATTATTCGACCTCTTCAACCCATGTATTCCATGGGTTACTAACATTATAATATACTTCTTCCTATATCTTTATTCACTGACATAATCTTCTATCTGCTTGGCTGCCATTAGTTCATCAACAAGATAAGCACTATTACTATCTTCACCGGCAATAACTTCAAAAGAAATACTTACATCAGAAAGATAACTTTCTATATAATTAAACTTATCCTCTAAGGATAAATTGGAACTAATCAGTGTGTATATATTTTCTAGATAATTACGCAGATCATCTTCTGTTGTTATAGTATGTAAAAACTCTATAAAATTGTCAGAAAACACTTCACCCATAGGGTCTGTCTCAAATACTGTTTCATACAGACTTTCAGGAACTACTGAATAATAACTAATCTGTATATTTAGCAAATCCTCTATCATTAGCACCCCATATTCATACATGGCTTCCTTTGGAAAATAGCTAGAAATAGCAGAAATTTTTAAAAATTGTGGAATAGAGGGCTTTACAAGTATAAGATCATGATATAAGGAATCAGATAAGGTAAATTGAGTCTTAATCGGTATTGTTATAAATACCATTCTATGGGTTTCACAATTAAAAATCTCTAAAACCAATTTTTTTATAGCTCCCGTATCCTCGTCCACGGAGAATATCAAGTGCTTAGAGACATCATCTATACTTGCTATAAGCTTAGTTGACTGCTTATTATCAATAGGTGAAATAGTGGAGGTATCATCAGTATCATTTATTCCATAATATTGCATTATAGCCCTATAACAGAATATAATAATGCCTATAAAAAGAACTATAAAGAATAGGGATTTAATAAACTGAACAGTAAATATTTTACCAGCACTTTTCTTCATGTAATCACCTCACACACGATTTATTTTATCATAGAGGGGATTTTCATTCAACCACGCTTTCTAACTTCTAGTACTTAATGAATTTCTAAACTTTGCAGAAGGATTTTCATTCAACCACGCTTTCTAACTTCTATAAGGTATGATATACTGATTTTACTATTAAGATAGAATACTACTTAAGTAATATAAATGTGTCTAATAAAAGTAAGGGAAGAGAGGTAGGAATATGGCTAATAAAAATAAGAAAAAAACCGTATTAGTAACCGGTTCTTCCAGGGGAATCGGTAAAGCTATAGCCCTTAAATTCGCCAAAGAGGGCTATAATGTAGTGATAAATGGTGCAAACCATAAGGAAAGATTAGAGAAAACCAAAGAGGAAATAGTCCAACAATACGACGTATCCTGCCTAGCTTTTTTAGGGGATATGGGAAATTATCAGAAGGCTAATGAGCTCTTTGATCTAATCAAAGATAGATTCGGCTATCTGGATGTTCTTGTTAATAACGCTGGCATATCCTACATGGGGCTTCTTACAGATATGACACCAGAGGACTGGAACAAAATTATAAGCACCAATCTAACCTCACTATATAATTGTTGTTCTCTTGCCATACCAGACATGGTAAATAATAAAAATGGTAAGATTGTGAACATCTCCTCTGTGTGGGGCTTGGTTGGAGCTTCTTGTGAGGTGGCCTATTCAGCAACAAAAGGGGGTATGAATTCTTTTACAAAAGCTTTGGCAAAGGAACTTGCTCCCAGTAATATTGGGGTAAATGCAGTTGCCTGTGGTGCCATAGACACTGAGATGAATCATTTTCTTACAGATGAGGAGCTTTTAACCCTAACTAATGAAATACCTACCGGTCGCCTAGGTAAAGCAGAAGAAGTAGCAGACTTAGTTTACCAGCTGTCTAATAACAATGCCTACCTAACAGGACAAATCATTGGTCTTGATGGGGGCTGGATATAAGAAAGTGATGCCAACCATTATAAATCTCCTGTTCGCTGGCAGCAAAAGAAGTCTCAAAATCTCCGGTTCTTGCAAATTTCTGAATCCTATCCCATGAATATGTATAATTCAAATACTCAATATAAGTATAGGAAAAAGGATATCCATTGAAATTGGCAAAGGTGATGGGGGCTAAGATACCTTTAACCTGAGTTTGCTTCAGGCTGGGTATTGCCCCATATATAGTCATATCATCTCCTGGCTTTTGCCCTGACAGATAACCCGCCAGCCCATTATCTACCCAATAAGTCATATCAGGATTAATTAGATGATTATATGCATGAACAATCTCATGCAAAACGGCATTCTTATTGTTGTCATAATCATGTACCTTGCCAGGATTAGCAGGAGATGTAAGGATAACACTAGTGCCAATATTATCACCTATATACCAATCCAGTCCCAATAAGGGGGCAATAAAACCATACTTCTTTCTCTGCATAGTTTTCTGATTATCATATATGTATATATTAATATCCTGTTTCTCAGTAATACCTAAGAGTGTGGCTAATTCCCCAGCTCTTTTATCTGCCAGTTCAAAAGTATCTCTTGCCGCATCCTTCTCATTCTCATAATATACATTGACCCAGTTACCTACAAATACGCTCATCTTTCTAGTTGCCAAAGACATGGTTGGCAAGAAATTAATAATTAAGAGAAGAACTAATATCAAAATAATACTTATTAAAACCCTAAAGAACTTTCTCATAGAAGGACCCCTTAATTCGTTTATCATATATTGAATGCATTCTTAATTTCAATATATGTTTTACTCACTTCACAAAATCTTATCTTTTTATTCAAATCTTACAATTTAAAATAAGCATAATTATACGCTTCTATTATACAGGTAAATTTGCACCTAATCAATCCCTAACAACTCAGCTTGTTTTCCTCGAGGTTTATCATAAATGTCGACACAAGTATAACTAGTATAAGGCCCGGTTGGATAGAGCGAATGGAGAAATACGGACTCACAAGGTCAATGTCAAATTGGTACAATGAGAAGCGTATCAAAATGTCACTTGGGGTGATGAGCCCATTGCAGTACATATTGGATATGGAATTTTCAATTTTCACCTAATTTCAGTGAAAAAACAAACCCCAGAAATCCTATGATTTCTGGGGTCTTGATATTCTCTGTAAATAATAATTATCTCTTTGAGAACTGCGGAGCTCTTCTTGCACCCTTTAAGCCGTATTTCTTTCTTTCCTTCATACGAGGATCTCTTGTTAAGAAACCTGCTTTCTTTAGGGCAGGGCGGAAGTCTGCATCCACCTGCAATAATGCTCTAGATATGCCATGACGAATAGCACCAGCTTGACCAGTGAAACCGCCACCTCTAACATTTACCATTACATCAAACTTTTCTTTGTTATCTGTTAACTCAAGGGGTTGACGTACAATCTTCTTTAATGTATCAAGAGCAAAGTAGTTATCCATATCTCTTTTATTTATTGTAACCTTACCTGTTCCAGGTAATAGATATACTCTGGCAATACTACTCTTTCTTCTTCCTGTTCCATAATATCTTGCCTTAGCCAATGTTATTTCCTCCTTTCAACCTTTCCTATTAATATTTAATCTCTAATGTTTCCGGTTTTTGAGCTTCATGAGGATGTTCAGATCCTGCATATACATTTAACTTCTTTAACATGGCTCTTCCTAGAGGGCCTTTGGGAAGCATTCCCTTGACTGCAAGAGTAATAACTTCTTCAGGCTTCTTAGCCATCATATCCTCTAATTTTGTCTCTCTTACACCGCCAACATAACCGGAATGGTTGAAATATGTCTTTTGTTGTAACTTCTTTCCTGTTACATTTATTTTATCTGCATTTACTACTATTACATAATCACCTGTATCAACAAAAGGTGTGTAAGTAGGCTTATGTTTACCTCTTAATACTTTAGCAATCTCTGATGAGAGACGTCCTAATGTATGTCCTGAAGCGTCAACTACGTACCATTTCTTCTCGATAGTTGCCGGACTTGCCATAAAACTCTTCATGGGTTTTCCTCCTTATGAAAATATATCACTAATTTTCATTCTCTTTACACTCTAAAATAGCAACAAACCAAATATTGTTGCATCAAATTATATTTTACGGTCATTTCAAATGCTCTTTGCCGGGGCTGTGGCAAAAAGGATTTTGTCATGTCACATTTCTGTATTATATTACATGTTCCCGGGTGTGTCAAGGTTATTTATTAAATTTCCTCTACAAACTCCACTCCTTCTAAGCTGGATATCTTAGCTATTACATCAACCTTCACCTTTTTTTCTTTTAATTGTATAGTCATAATTGCAGCTATCTGTGCTCCATCGCTATATGAAGGTTTTACTATTTCTATGGAATCTATCTTAAGGGGTAAACTTTTTAGGGCTTCTAGAACTGTATTAATAGGTACTGTCTTTGAGAATTCCATATATACATCAATGACCTTTGATTTAGATAATAAAAAATTATCAAATCTGTGTAGTACCACTGTTGTAAATGTAATCATAATACACCCAATTATAGCAGCCTTATAAAAACCTATACCTATTGCCAGACCCATACAGGCTGTTGCCCACAAGCCTGCTGCCGTCGTAAGACCCTTTACTTGATGCCTGCCTGTCACCAGAATAGTACCAGCACCTAGAAAACCAATTCCCGATATAACTTGTGCTCCCATCCTAGTAGGGTCACTTACGCCGTAAGTCTCAAATATGTATTGATTTGTCATTATGGCAAGGGTTGACCCAATACATACCAGTATATGGGTTCTAAACCCTGCTGGCCGTCCCGATCTTCCCCGCTCAAATCCAATTATTCCTCCTAGCAGAAGGGCCAGTACCAATCTAAATATTATGGTAGTATCATTAATAGAATTTAAATCCCAGGTAAAATCAAACATATTATCACTCTCCCATAGAACTTTTTAATTCCATAGCCTTCAATAATCTTAATTGTACTTACTATAACAAAACATATTACTGATTTTCATACTCTATTCCTAGCAAAGTAAGTCCTTGGGCAGGTGCAGTAGGACCTGCTAGACTTCTATTCCTTCCCTTAAGTATCTTTTCCATATCAGCAGGAGTTTTGGCTCCTCTTCCTACTTCAATCAAGGTTCCTGCAATAATACGAACCATGTTATACAAAAAACCACTACCTACTACTCTTATTTTAACCATAAATCCATCTCTTTCAACCCTAAGCTCATAAATTCTTCTTACAGTATCTAAGACTTGGGTTTTAATTGATGAAAAGCTTTTGAAATCATGCTCTCCTACTAAATAATTAGCGGCTTCCTGCATTGCATCTACATCCAGGTCATAATATACGAAGTAAGAGTAAAGTCTTTTTGTAGGAATAGCTATATTCCTATTAAGAATACAGTATTCGTAAGTCTTCTTACTCTTAATTCTTCTGGGGTGAAAATCTTCTGCTACCTCTTTGGAGCTTTGAACCCTAATATCCCAAGGCAAATGTTGATTTACGGCATAGGAGATTTTTTCTGGTGGAATCATGGTGTTAGTGTCAAATACGGCTACATTACCTAGGGCATGTACACCGGAATCTGTACGACTTGCACCTATTACTGTTATTTCTTCATTTAACAAGACTGATAGTGCTTGATTCAAGACTCCTTCAACGGTAACTTCATCAGGCTGTATCTGCCATCCCCTATAATTCGTCCCATCATATGCAACTTCTAATTTGATTCTCTTCATATAATACACCACAATCTTAAATATAAAAGTTCAGATATAACCCAAAGATTAGGTCTAATATCTGTGTCCAAATAGTGTTCATCATCTAAAATAAGTCTAGCATCTTTTATAAAAGTGTCGGTAAGCGATTTTCAAATATACTGATAACAATTACAAGGGCAAAATATACTAACAAAAAAACATAAGCTAGTCCATCTCTTCCTTTATAATGCAAGGGTTTCATCTTAGTCCTTCCTTTGCCACCACGATAACACCTAGCTTCCATAGCCATGGCAAGGTCATTGGCTCTTCTAAAGGCTGACACAAATAAAGGTACCAAGAGAGGTATTAGACCCTTAGCTCTCTTAATAATTCCACCGGATTCAAAATCAGCCCCTCTGGCCATCTGTGCCTTCATAATCTTATCAGTTTCTTCTAATAAAATGGGTATAAATCTAAGGGCTATAGACATCATCATAGCAATCTCATGAACAGGGACTTTAATATAGCTAAGAGGCCATAAGAGCTTTTCTAATCCATCTGTCAGTTGATTTGGTGTTGTGGTAAAGGTCATTAAGGATGAACCTAATATAAGGAAAATAAGTCTTAAACCCATAAATAGAGCAGAATGAAGTCCCTGCTTACTAATCTTTAAAAATCCTACTTGTACTAGAATGTCTCCCCTTGTAAGGAAGAGATTAAAAAACACCGTAAACAAAAGTATGATAATAATTGCTTTAAGCCCTTTTACTATGAATTTAAAAGGAACCTTTGACATCTTTATAATTGACAGTAAAAATAAGGTAACAGCTATATAACCATAAAAGGTGTCAAATAAAAATATAGATATTATAAATAACAGGGTTCCATTAAGCTTTACTCTAGGGTCTAGGTGATGCAAAATAGAATCCACTGGATAATATTGTCCAATTGTAATATCTCTTATCATAACTTACTCGCTTTCTCTGAGCAAAAGTAAAATCTCAGTAAATATATCACATATATCTCTTAATACATTTTAAAATCTCATCTCTTGCTTCTTCTACAGTAGTGGCATCCGTCTTTAAGGAAAAACCTTTATCCCTTAATGCATTCATAATATAGGTAACTTGAGGTGCTGCTAGATGGATTTCTTCTAGCTCCTTATATCTAGCGAAAACCTTTCTTGTCTCCTGATCAATTACTAACCTACCTTGGTTCATGACCAGAATTCTATCTACATATCTTGCCACATCCTCCATGCTATGGGTAACTAATACTACTGTCACTCCAGTTTCCTTTTGGAGTTTTGATACCTGGTTGAGAATTTCATCCCTTCCCAATGGATCAAGACCAGCAGTCGGCTCATCAAGTATTAATACCTCTGGCCTCATAGCAAGAATTCCAGCTATGGCTACCCTACGTTTTTGTCCTCCCGAAAGTTCAAAGGGGGAAGCATCGAATAAATCCTCTCCTATTCCTACCATTTTAAGTGCCTCATAGGTACGAATATCCACTTCTAACTTATCAAGACCTAGGTTTTTCGGTCCAAAACTTACATCCTTAAACACTGTGGTTTCAAAAAGCTGGTGCTCCGGGTATTGAAATACTAAACCCACCTTACTTCTTAGGTTTCGCATAACAAAGTTTTTATCGTTAATATTCTCACCATTAAAGTAAATGTTGCCACTGCTTGCTTTTATTAACCCATTCATATGTTGAATAAGGGTGGATTTACCTGAACCAGTATGACCAATAAGTCCGATAAATTCTCCCTGCTCAATCTTGAGATTAATATTTCTTATTGCATGTTGTTCAAAGGTTGTTCCACTGCTGTATACATGACTTACATTATCAAAAACTATCTGCAAAAATATCACCTGCCATCTCATTAAATCCCACTTAAGGGATTATCCCCTGATTTTATCTAAAGCTTGTACAAGTTCCTCTACTGATAATATTCCCTCTGGTATATCAAGACCTTTCTTTCTTAACTCATATGCCAGCTCTGTAACCTGGGGAACATCTAAGCGGTATCTCTTTAACTCATCCACTTTGGAAAATATCTCTCTAGGTGTTCCCTCCATCACAACCTGACCTTTTTCCATAACAAAGACCTTGTCAGCATCTATTACCTCATCCATGTGGTGAGTTATCAGAATAACCGTAATATTGTCCTGCTGATTTAGCTTGTGTACAGTTGAAATCACATCCTTACGGCCGTCTGGATCCAACATAGCTGTGGGTTCATCAAGAACTATACATTGTGGTTTCATAGCCATAATACCTGCTATAGCGATTCTTTGCTTCTGCCCCCCTGACAGCTTGTTGGGAGAATGACTTCTATATTCCAGCATATCCACTGCCCTAAGACTGTCTTCTACCCTCTGCCAAATCTCTTCGGTAGGTACACCAAGATTCTCAGGACCAAAACCTACATCCTCTTCTACTACTGTAGCAATTATCTGGTTATCGGGGTTTTGGAATACCATACCAGCAGATTCTCTAATCTCCCATATGTTTTCTTCATCAGAAGTTTTTAGACCACTCACCCATACAGTTCCTTCAGTGGGATATAAAATAGCATTTATATGTTTTGCCAGGGTAGATTTGCCTGAACCATTTGCCCCTAATACAGCAATAAAGTCTCCCTTCTTAACATCCAGATTCACTCCATCAATGGCCCTGTTTATAGATTCCACATTGCCTTCTTCATCTCTTCTTATATATTCAAAAGCCAGGTCTTTGATTTTAACCATATCCATTATAAGCAACCTCCCTACCTGTAAAGGTGTTGTATCTAATATAATGTTTCCTTTTCCTATTGTAAAGCATATTATTAATTATATTTCTTTTTTCGCAGAAATTTATTATTTATATTCTATTCCTTGGGGAGTATTTTCTAATTTAATAGGAAATTTCTCAAAAATATCCTATTAAATTAAAAAGGGACGTTAACCTTTATAAGTTTTACGTCCCCTATCTTCAACAATTTCTGCATCTTTGTCGAGTAGTAGTTTGCTTATACTAACTCAATTAGAACTTCCATTGCAGCATCGCCCTTACGAGGGCCGATTTTTACTATTCTTGTATACCCACCATTACGGTTAGCATATTTAGGTGCAATTTCATCAAAAAGCTTATCGGATAAGTTTATTGACTTTGTGTTTCTCTTTCTACCTGCATTTTCAGTAGGTACTTCAGTAATAGGATATAAATACTTCATCATCTGTCTTCTTGCATGAAGACGGGTAGCACTATCCTTTTTAACTGTTCTTTCAACTTCATCAAATACGGCAACTTTCTTACCGTCTACTACTTCCTTCACTCTTTTGCCGTCTTTATCCTTACGTGCAACCTTAGCTTTTACTGTAACAGTTTCAAAATTGTCTCTTTCTTTTACAGCAAGTGCAATTATACCCTCCGCAATTTTGCGGATTTCTTTGGCCTTGGCCTCGGTTGTAACGATTTTACCATGATATAATAAATTCGTAACCTGGTTTCTAAGCAAAGCTTTTCTCTGGCTTGATGTTCTGTCAAGCTTTCTGTAACCTGCCATGTCTTTCCCTCCTTTGAATCATTTTCCTTACTGACTTAGTCATCGCTCTGTTTTAATGTTAAACCGAGCTCTTTCAGTTTGGTCAATACTTCCTCTAAAGATTTACGTCCAAGATTTCTAACCTTCATCATATCCTCAGCAGTCTTGTTCGTAAGTTCTTCAACTGTATTGATTCCTGCTCTCTTTAAGCAGTTATAAGAGCGAACGGATAATTCCAATTCGTCAATATTCATCTCGAGTACTTTTTCTTTCTCGTCGTCTTCCTTCTCTACCATGATTTCTGCTGTCTTAGCATGTTCTGATAGATCAATGAAAGAATCCAGATGTACACTTAAGACCTTAGCGGCTAAGCTAAGAGCTTCGTCCGGTACTAATGTTGCATCGGTATAAACATCCAATGTTAATTTGTCATAGTCAGTCATTTGCCCAACACGGGTATTCTCCACTGATAAATTAACACGTTCTACCGGAGTATATACGGAATCAATCGGAATAACTCCGATTGGTAGGTCGTCTTTTTTGTTTCTCTCTGCACTGACATAACCCCTACCGCTTGTTATTGTTAGCTCCATGAATAATCTACTGTCCTGGCCGCCACATAAAGTAGCTATAACTTGGTCTGGATTAAGTATCTCGATATCCGGGTCGGCCTGTATATCCCCTGCTGTAACTACTACTTCGCCTTCAGCCTCAATATAAGCAACCTTGGGCTCATTCGTATCACTGGTATTTCTGATTGCTAGATTCTTAATATTCATTATAATCTCAGTAACATCTTCCTTAACACCGGGAATTACACTGAATTCATGAACGACTCCGTCAATCTTAATCTGGCTTACTGCTGAACCTGGTAAGGAAGAGAGCATAATTCTTCTAAGGGAATTACCTAGTGTTGTACCATATCCTCTTTCTAAGGGTTCTACCACAAAACGTCCAAATCTTTTATCTTCGGAAATTTCTGCAATCTCTATTCTGGGTTTTTCAAAATCAAACACAACAGGACCCTCCTTCTGGGTTATTTGAATCGAATACTATTCCAATAATAAAAAGTATAAATCTATTATTTGGAATACAACTCTACGATTAACATCTCATTTACCGGGACATCGATTTGGTCTCTTGTAGGAACTTCATTTATAGTACCTGATAAGGTTTCCTGGTCAGCTTCTAACCATGCAGGTACAGTTCTGCCACCGGTTACCTCTAAGATATCCTTATATCTCTGGGCACCTTTAACTTTTTCTTTAATCTCAATTTTATCTCCGGCTTTTACAGTGTAAGACGGAATATTCACACATTTGCCATTTACCAATACATGTTTATGGTCAACGATCTGTCTTGCCTCTGCTCTTGTTCTGGCAAATCCCATGCGGAATATTATATTATCTAATCTAAGCTCTAACAGAGTCAGCAAGTTTTCACCAGCTGTACCACCCTTCATTTTCTGGGCTCTGTTAAATAAGTTTCTAAAAGGCTTCTCTAATACGCCATATATAAACTTTGCTTTTTGTTTTTCTCTTAGTTGCAGGCCATATTCACTGGTTTTCTTTCCTGCTCTTGCAAAGGATCTATTGGATTTTTTATCAATACCCATATATGCGGGCTCAATACCAAGAGATCTGCATTTCTTTAAAACTGGACTCATATCTCTAGCCATTATATTCTACCTCCCATCAGACTCTTCTGCGTTTTGGTGGACGACATCCGTTATGTGGAACCGGTGTTACGTCTCTAATACTTGTTACTTCAATTCCGCATGCCTGAAGTGCACGAATTGCCGCTTCTCTGCCTGAACCGGGGCCTTTTACCATAACTTCTACGGATTTCAAACCATGAACCAGTGCTGCTTTTGCTGCTGTTTCCGCTGCCATCTGTGCTGCATAAGGAGTAGATTTTCTTGAACCTCTGAAGCCTAATCCACCGGCACTAGCCCAAGAAAGAGCGTTTCCTTCTGCATCTGTCAGCGTAACAATTGTATTGTTAAAGGATGACTGAATGTGTGCCTGTCCACGATCTACGTTCTTTTTGACACGTCTTTTCGTCCCTTTTTTTGATGATGCTATTTTAGCCATTTAATCAAACCCTCCTATTGGATTCTTAACTATGAAAATTAAACTTCTTTCATATTATAATTTGTTGCACTTCAAAGTTTATTTCTTCTTATTAGCAACTGTTCTTCTAGGACCTTTTCTTGTTCTAGCATTGGTCTTAGTCTTCTGACCACGTACAGGAAGTCCTCTTCTATGACGGATTCCT
>JAAYRE010000035.1 GCA_012518935.1 Clostridiales bacterium | reverse complement strand
TAGCTTTATTAATGCTCAAGGCTTTGGAAAAATCGGCATGTTAACCGTTGTTATCGGTGCTGTGTTAAATATAATACTTGATCCCATATTTATATTCGTCTTAGATATGGGAGTAAAAGGTGCAGCAATTGCAACAATTATTTCACAGTTTGTATCTTCGGTATGGATAATGATGTTTTTATGTGGTAAGAAAACAATACTGCGACTTCAAGTCAGAAACTTTAGACTTCATCGTCGCAGGGTCAGTAAAATTGTAACACTTGGATTTTCCGGCTTCATTATGGCAATAACAAATAGTGCCGTTCAGATTGTGAGCAATACCAGTCTGCAATTTTATGGCGGAGATCTTTATGTGGGAATCATGACTGTTATCAATTCAATAAGAGAAATAATAACACTACCGGTAACTGGTTTTACTAATGCAACACAACCGGTCATAAGCTATAATTATGGAGCCCGTGCCTATGACAGAGTTCGTACCTCAATAAAATTCATGTCAGTAGTATGTGTCCTGTATACATTTATTGCTTGGCTAATCCTCAATATATTTCCTGAATTTTTCATTAAAATATTTAATAGAAACCCTGAATTAATTAAAAATGCCCTTTCATCCCTAAGAATATATTTCCTTGGTTTTTTTATGATGCCACTACAATTTGCAGGACAGTCTACATTTGTTGCACTAGGCAAATCAAAACAAGCAATTTTCTTTTCCCTGCTTCGGAAGGTCATAATCGTTATACCACTAACCATACTCCTTCCGAAAATGTTTGGCCTGGGCATCAATGGAGTATTTCTTGCAGAACCGATATCCAATATCATAGGTGGCATCGCCTGCTATGCTACAATGATTGCCACAGTACGGCCTGAACTAAAGAATCAAATATAAAGTTGGCATTTTGTAAACAGTGCCACCACTATGCGTAGCATTGTGGCTGCACAGTTGGCGTTTTGTAAACAGTGCCAGGCACAGTTGGCGATTTGTAAACTTTATATTTCGTCAACAATGACAAATAATGTAATAAAATATCGTAATTTTGCACAATATACATTTTATGTTAATTGTGTTAGTATTAATTTGTTGAAAAAAGTTTTATATCAATTCTTCTTTTTTCTTACTTGTTTTTAAGATTTCTGAAATTGCACCAGAACATCTCTCCTACTATTTCTTATTTTCCTAAATCTTTTTGCCCAGCCATTTATTTTATTTTTGTATTCCAAAATATTTTTTAAGTCTAATTTTGTTTTCCTTAGTTATACAAAATTTAATAGCAATACATATCGTATGAAGGAGGGATTCTCTATACCACGTAAAAACAGATTATGGTTTCCTGGTGCAATATATCATACTGTTGTAAGAGGTAATCATAAGGATATAATATTTAAAGATACTACAGACTATTTTGTATATATGAAATATCTTAAAATGGTATGCGAAACACATCCTTTTGATTTATATAGCTATTGTTTGATGGGAAATCATATTCACCTTCAGATTGCTACCTTGGATGATGAAATATGGAAGATTATGCAGAAAATTAATTGGAAGTATTCCATGTATTTTAACAGAAAATATGATCAAACTGGGCATCTCTTTCAAAATAGATATTATTCTAAAATTATGGATTCTGAGTCACTTCTTTTACAAACCAGCAGATATATTCATTTGAATCCAGTGAAAGCTGGGATTGTTCAAAATCCAATCCAATATGAATGGAGTAGTTATCGTGTTTTTATGGGAACAATGAAGAATAATCTAGTTAAGGAGGATATAATACTGAGTTATTTTCAAGATAGTACTAATAGAAATGATAAATTAGATAGAGCACTCTATAGAGAATATGTAGAATGCGAAGATGAAGAAATTAAGGAGGTTTAAGAAAATGAGACATAAGTCTGTATTTCATAACAATCTTAAACTAGCACGTAAAACTAGAGGATACACACAAGATGAAATTGCAAAACTGCTCAATATTGCAAAATCAACATACTGTCATTATGAAAATGGCAATCGAAAGCCTAATATAGACACATTAGAAAGGATTGCACGTATTCTTTATATTTCAATTGATGAATTATTTAAATAGCTAATTACCATTGGGGATATATAGGTGCCAGGCACAGTTGACAAAACGCCAACTGTACCTGGCACCATTGTTTTTGTGGCACTATTATTTTCGTGCTATCACCTTGACACAAATTATATCATCATTTTTTCTAATTCCATTGGCTCAATATATTTCCCATCTTTATATGCTCTCATGTTGCCACCGGAGATTTCATCTATAAGGGCAATATGATTGTCTTCGCCGATTCTTCCGAACTCAAGTTTTATATCGTATAATTCTATTCCCTTTTTAGCCAGCTCCTCTTTTACTACATTAGAAATCTTTACTGTAAGTAGTTTAAGTATGGCATATTCATCTCTAGTAAGGATTCCAAGCATGTGAAGAGCGTCTTCATTGATAGGTGGATCTTGGCGTTCATCATCTTTTAATGTCACTTCTACAAATGCGTCCAGGGGCTGGCCATCTTTGGCATACATACCATAACGACGCATAAAGCTTCCTACGGCTCTATACCTGCAAATGACCTCTAAACCATTACCAAACATTGTAGCTGGGCTAACTGTCATAGTTGCAGCATCTATATCGCAATCAATATAATGAGTAGGAATTCCTTTGTCATTTAGTTTTTCAAAGAAGAACTTTGTAAGCTTTAGACCTGATTTACCCACACCATCAATAGTTAATCCTACAGAATTGGCACCGGGATCAAAGACACCGTCCGTTCCTGTTACATCATCTTTAAATTTTAATAAATAATTACCATCCTCAAGTGCATAAACATCCTTTGTTTTACCCTTATATACAAGCTTCATAATCACATCTCACTTTCTGTAGATTTACTTGCTAACCTATTAATAGTGCATTATCTTGATTCTTGATTAAAAGTTATAATATTTACAAACTCTTGTCAATACCATTACTCCCATTATATTCTTATATAATTTATAACTCATAATTATAAATCAATAAGTTCACAAAACGCCAACTGTGCCTGGCACTGTTCACAAAACGCCAACTTTATAACCACAATCTACCACTTATACAAGTACATCTAGACAAATGTCTAATAAGTAATGTATAATTAGCATAATATACTTTTTTTTAGATGTTTTTATAATAAACAATGTAACATTATAGGAGGCAGTACTATGATTACGAGAAAAAAAGTTTTGCTTATGATCCTGTGCTTAATGTTATTGTCTATTAATTTGTTAGGATGTTCCAATAGTGAATCTAACAAAGATAAATTAGACAATACTCTGGATGAGGTTGATTCTTCTATAACACCATCCCCAGATGATGTATCTAATCCGTTAGAGGAAGAGATAAATTCAATTCACTTAAAGGAGGAAGAAATGAAAGAATATTTTAAGGACATTACTTTAGCAACATCTTTAAAGGGATTTGGTTTTAGAAATCCTCTTATGACACAACGTCTAGGTGCCGATCCATATGCTTTATCTTATAATGGTAGAGTGTATATGTATATGACTGCTGATGTTGTTGAGTATGAAGCAGATGGAGTGACATCAAAAAACAACAGTTTTGCCAGAATCAATACTTTAAATGTTATTTCATCTGATGACTTGGCTAACTGGACCGACCACGGTGCAATTAAAGCTTCTGGTCCAATGGGTGCAGCCACTTGGGGTAATAATTCATGGGCTCCCGCAGCAGCTCATAAAGTGATTGATGGTCAAGATAAATTCTTTATTTATTTTGCTAACGGTGGTAATGGTATAGGAGTTCTCACATCTGATAGCCCTATTGGTCCCTTTGTTGATCCATTAGGTCGTGCACTGATTTCTAGATCCACTCCAAATTGTGCCAACGTTTCATGGTTATTTGACCCTGCAGTTCTTGTAGATGATGATGGAACTGGTTATCTATATTTTGGTGGCGGTATCCCCAATGAACAATACGAAAACCCCGGAACTGGTCGTGTGGTACAGCTGGCAGATGATATGATTAGCCTTGCTGGAGACCCTATAAGAATGGATATACCATATCTATTTGAAGATTCAGGTATTAACAAGATAGGCGATACATATTATTATTCATACTGCTCTAACTGGAATGTGGATCCTGAGGGTGCTAAAAAGTATGGATTTAATAGTGCTCAGATAGTATATATGACAAGTAAGAATCCCATGGGACCTTTTGAATTACAAAAACCCATTTTGAAAAATCCTGGGGTATTCTTTGGAGCTTATGGAACTAATCATCACTGTATGTTTGAACATAATGGACAACTTTATATGGCATATCATTCACAAATGCTAGAAAAGAAAATGGGTGTCACCGGTGGCTATCGTAGTACTAATATTGATTTGGTAACTATTGAAGAAGACGGCTCAATTAATAATATTAATGCATCTGAATTCGGAGTAAAGCAAATAAAAAGCTTAAATCCTTATGAAAGAGTTGAAGCTGAAACCATGGGTACTATGGCAGGTATTAGCACTGTTCTTATTGAAGAAACAGGTAAAAACAGCGGAACAGGTAATATGGCAGTTACTGATATTAATACCGGTGACTGGATTGCTGTGTATGGCGTAGACTTTGGTGATAAGGGAGCCAACTCATTTACTGTTAATGCTAAAGCACCTAGTAAAGATTTTGGAATTATTGAGATTCGCCTTGACAAACCAAATGGTGAAGCAGTAGGTCATCTTAAGATAGATGCAGATAATTCAGGTGAATTTAAGGAAATAACAGCTCAGTTATATTCTACTATTACTGGTGAACATGATCTTGTTTTCGTATTTTACGGCGAAAACTATGAATTAGACTATTGGTATTTTAACTAATAGATTCTAGAAAGGGGCATTATAAATGAAAAAAGGATTAATTGCCATAATAATGTTATTAATTGTTTTGTCCATCAGTGCTTGTGGTAAAAATGAAGCAAAACAAGCACAGGATGACAACTCACAATACAATATAACAGATACTTCAGAAACTGATAAATCAGACGCCCCTGATACTACTGCAACTACAGATAACACTGATGCATCAGACACTACTGATACTTCAGTTACCACTGACCCATCAGATTCTGCTGACACTACAGATTCTGCTGACACTACAGATTCTGCTGATAATGACCCATCTTCTAATACAGCTGTCACTGTTATGACAAATCCAATGATTTGGGCTGATGTTCCCGATCCAGATGTTATTAGGGTTGGCGAATATTATTATATGATCAGTACGACTATGCATTTTAATCCAGGTGTACCGATTATGCGTTCAACGGATTTGGCTAATTGGGAGATTGTATCCTATGTGTATGACACTCTAGAAGATGGAAATAGACAAAATCTAGTCGGTGGAGAGAATATGTACAGTAAGGGCTCATGGGCTGCCAGTCTTAGATATCATAATGATACATATTATGTTTGTTTTGCCAGCTATGATGCCGGTAAAACATATATTTATCAGACTAAGAGTCTAGAAGACGGGCCTTGGACCCGTGCTGAACTTAGGGGAGTTTATCATGACCCTTCTCTTCTATTTGATGATGATGGTCGCGTATATATGATATATGGCGCAGGAAAGATCAAAGCAATTGAGCTTAAAGAAGATTTATCAGGTCTAAAGTATGCCGGATTAACTTTTGAGCTTATGGATGTTGCACAAGATGGCTATTATGTTAATTTTGAAGGATGCCATGCCTATAAAATTGGAGAATATTATTATATATTCGGGATAGTATGGCCTAATAAAGGTTCCCATCGCAGGACCCAATGGTGCTATAGAAGTAAGGCATTATATGAATACTTTGAAGGAAAACCTGTCTTTGATGATAGCTTTAATTATCAAAATAGCGGCGTTGCCCAAGGGGGTATCGTAGATACACCACAGGGAGATTATTATACTATCTTATTCCAGGATCACGGAGCTGTAGGTAGAATACCTATATTGCTCCCCCTTACCTGGGAGGATGGCTGGCCTATAATCGGCGAAAATGGCACTACTCCTCTGGAGCTTACTTTGGTAGCATCAGATGCCGTTCCTAATAATAATATAGTGTCCAATGATGAATTTGACTATGATGAAAATAAGTTAT
>JAAYRE010000034.1 GCA_012518935.1 Clostridiales bacterium | reverse complement strand
TCAGCTTATACAACATAATTCATCGTGTGTTCGACACCTTCCACACGTAAAACAAAACTAAAGGAGAATGAAAATGAATAAAAAATCTTTATATCTAGCTGAAGCAGCAATAATTGCTGCAATCTATGTGGTGCTGGTATTTGTATTCCAATCCACCAGTTTTGGCCCCATACAATTTCGAGTTGCTGAAGCCCTTACGATTTTACCCTACTTTACATCTGCTGCCATACCGGGCGTAACCATAGGGTGTCTTCTAAGCAATATCCTCTTTGGATCAAGTATACTTGATATTGTGTTCGGGTCTGCAGCAACCCTTTTTGCTGCCTACCTATCCTATCAGTTAAAGGATAATAAGTGGTTTGTTCCCATCCCACCCATACTTATTAATGCCATTGTTATTCCTTGGATAATAAAAGCTGTAGCCACAACTGCATCTTTTGAGGCAGATCCTATTCCTATTATGATGCTTACAGTAGGAGCAGGACAATTAGTTTCGGCTGGGATACTGGGTATGATACTATTGTTTGCCCTAGATAAAGTAAAACATATTCTATTTAAGAATTCATAGAAGGTAAAACTATTAATGGGAAATAAAAAAGCATACTTATATTCTACGTGGTACCTTAGTACCGTGTTTCATACACTCTTTAGTAATTCCAGTGCATGATTAGAATATAAGTATGCTCTTTGTTTTATATTAGCCTTTTATTATTTTTTATAACTCACAGTGTCCCACAGTTCTAGGGAATGGTACAACATCACGAATATTGCCCATACCTGTAAGATACATTACACAGCGTTCAAATCCAAGACCAAAACCTGCATGTCTTACTGAACCATACTTTCTAAGATCAAGATAGAATTCATATTCATCTCGCTTTAGTTCCAGTTCTTCCATACGTTGTAGCAGCTTATCATAATCATCTTCTCTCTGGCTACCTCCGATGATTTCACCAATTCCCGGAACTAACAAGTCCATTGCAGCAACAGTCTTCTTATCCTCATTAAGCTTCATATAGAAGGATTTAATTTCCTTAGGATAATCTGTAACAAAAACTGGTTTCTTATATATTTGTTCAGTTAAATAACGCTCATGCTCAGTCTGCAGGTCGCAACCCCAATATACTTTGTAATCAAATTTATCATTGTTCTTTTCTAAAATCTCAATAGCCTCTGTATATGTCACATGACCAAACTTTGAATTAGCCACGTTTTGTAGTCTTTCTAGCAATCCCTTGTCAACAAATTGATTAAAGAAGTTCATTTCCTCAGGAGCATTCTCTAATACATAATTAATAATATATTTTAACATATCTTCAGCCAAGTCCATGTTGTCCTTTAAATCTGCAAATGCAATCTCAGGCTCAATCATCCAAAATTCTGCCGCATGGCGGGTAGTATTGGAGTTTTCAGCACGAAATGTTGGTCCAAATGTATAGATATTCTTAAATGCCATGGCAAATGTTTCACCGTTTAGCTGCCCACTAACTGTAAGGTGTGTCTCTTTACCAAAGAAGTCCTCTGAGTTATCAACCTTGCCATCTGCTGTTCTTTTTAGGTTGTCCATGTCAAGGGTAGTAACCCTGAACATTTCTCCTGCTCCCTCTGCATCACTGCCAGTAATAAGGGGTGTATGCACATATATAAAATCTCTCTCTTGGAAAAATTTATGAATTGCATGGGCTATAAGAGAACGGACACGAAAAACTGCTTGGAAAGTATTTGTTCTAGGTCTAAGATGAGTTATTGTTCTTAAATACTCTAAGGTGTGTCTCTTCTTTTGAAGAGGATAGTCAGGTGTTGACGAACCTTCAATATCTACCTTCGTGGCCTGAACCTCAAAGGGTTGCTTTGCATTAGGCGTAGCTATCAGCTCACCGGTAACGATTATTGCAGAGCCTACATTTAATTTTGATACTTCTGCAAAATTATCCATTGTATCATGATAAACCACTTGCAATGAATTAAAATGAGTTCCATCATGGAGCACAATGAATCCAAAGGTTTTTGAATCCCTTACACTACGAATCCAACCCCCTACTTTTATCTCCTTACCAATATATTCATCACTACTTTTATACAACTGTCTGATATCTACTAATTCCATTATTAAGACTCCTTTATTTATTTATTGTTAGCGGATTTTATTATATGATTATAGCATATGTTCTTGATATTACAAGAATAATTCTTTAAACTGGATTTATAAGTGTATCCAAAATAGACTTTATATTATCATCTCTTACTTCAAGAAAATTAATCCCTTCATTTATCTGCCCTAAGCTATGGGCATCAGAATTAGCAATTATATTGCATTTTTTCAAATAAGTATGATCCCCTATCAACTCTTTAGCCTTTTGGGGATTCATAATTTCAACACAAGTAAAGTCAGCCCCTGGTGGGACAAAACCTAGATTGGATATTAAGCTATTGTAGCTTTTATCTACATGGGCTGGAATATAGACACCATTATATTCCTTCATGAGGCTTGATATACTGTCAAAGGATATGTCTGTGGCATTAATCAATAAGTAAGGTTCATCACCTATCTTTTCATCCTCCTCATTATATATCTCCTGTTTACCAAATATCTCATCATTATTAGGTATCTTCATCAGTCTTTTGTATACATAGGCATCAAAAGCCATGGCATCCTCAAGACTTTTAAAAAAACATAGCACATGGACTTCCTCCATTGTGCATAGCTCCATTCCGGGAATGGCAAGTATGTTATTTTTCCTTGCATAGCTATAGACGGCAGGACAATTCTTGCAACTATTATGATCAGTTACTGCAATTATATTCAAATCAAGAAGTTTAGCCATGTTAACAATATTGGCTGGCGTCATATCCTCATCGCCACAGGGAGAAAGGCAGGAATGGATATGAAGATCATAAGAAAGTTTAGCCATTAAGCTTCTTATAAATCATAAGGGCACATTCAAAAACTGGCATATGGCTTCTAAGAATTGTGATCCCCTTTTCCTTTGCTTTTTCTAGGCTAGCCTCATCAAAATTGCATCCTTCTGCCAATATAATACATGCTGCATCTGTTAGGGATGCTACTGCTAGGGTATTTACATTAGCCATAACCGTCACCCATGCTGCTCCTTGTGGCATCTTAGACATAGCAATACTAAGCAGATCGCAACAATATGGCTTGGTTACCTCCCTATCTAATTCTTCCCCTTTATTTACTAACTCTAATTCATCAAATATATTAATAAAGTTTTCTAATGTCATTAGCTGATCCCCCATATCCTCTATCTCTTATTATCCAACCTTGATAATTCATCGGATATTTTATGTATATAATCCCTTAGAATATGAATACAGTCTTCTTCCTGTGCCACCCCTCGAACAATATCCTCTGCCAATGCCTTACAGGTTGGTGCACCGCATGAACCGCAGTCAAGTCCAGGAAACCTTGTACAGAGTTCCTCTACTATAGACATCTTATTAATACTGTCAAGCATATTCTTGCCAATCTTAAAGACTGGTTCAAATTGGACATCTTGAGTCCACTTAGCCTCTGTTGTGTCCTCTGTATCCAGATGGTTACATGCTACAGGTAGATATTTTCTTAACCTCTTTAATCTTACCTTTGCTACATAGGGATTCTCTACGGTCAAAACCCCGCCAACACAGCCTCCTGAACAAGCATTTAGTTCAATAAATTCCAGCTGTTCGAATTTCTGATCTTCCAAATCATCCAAGACCCGTATTACATTCTCTATACCATCTGCTGCCAGATAATTATCAGTAAGCAAAGCCCCTGCTTCTCCTCCACTGCCTCCCCATCCAATTCCTATTCTACCGGATTGGCTAAGGTCTTCTACTGAATTTACACTCTCCTTCATAAGGGGAAGAAGCATTGTATAAACTTCCTTCATAGCCAATACTCCGTCAATCTCACTCTTTTTTATGCCAATAGGAGATTTTACCGCTGTTACTTTAGCAGGGCAGGGAGATATGAATATAATACCTATCTTTTCAGAGGGTAGTCCTGTCTCTTCCATTGCCTTTTTTCTAGCACTTATTGCTGCCAGATCCACAGGAGCATATATAGGAAGTAGGTGCTCTATTAGATTGGGAAATCTAATCTGTATAAGTCGTACCACTGTAGGGCAAGCAGTACTAATAATAGGCCACTTATCTTGGTTTTCAGCCACATATTTTCTTGTCAATTCAGATACTATCTCCGCCGCCTTACCCACTTCATATATCTGGTCAAACCCCATCCTTTTTAGGGCTGATAGAACTATATTAATATCATCTAGGTTATTAAACTGTCCATAAAATGAAGGGGCAGGTAGGGCTACCGTATATTCATATTTCTTCATTATCTCCGGAGAATCATAGGTTGCTTCCTTGGCATGGTGAGGACATATACGAATACATTCTCCGCAGTCAATACAAAATTCCTTAATAATCTCTGCCTTACCGTCCCTTACTCTGATGGCTTGAGTGGGGCAACGCTTAATACAGTTTATGCATCCCATACATAGATCTTTTTTTAGGTTTACAGAATTATAAAACTTACCCATTACCTCACTCTCCTTGGCATCTATCTATTTATTCGTTTATTCTTCTAAAGGAATATATACCAGCATCCTAAGGGTTGTCCCTATGCCCATTTCACTTTCAATCTTTAGATCATCCGTATATTTCTTTATATTTGGAAGCCCCATACCAGCTCCAAAACCTAATGAACGAATATTATCAGGTGCTGTTGAATAGCCTGCTTGCATAGCCAGTTCAATGTCTTTTATACCGGGTCCTGTATCACGCAATATCATCTCTATCACACTGGGGGATATGATTACTTCAATGGTTCCCCCATAAGAATGAATTACCATGTTGATTTCACCTTCATATAAAGCTATGGCAACTTTCCTTATAACATCAGGGTTAACACCCATCAATTTAAGTTTTCTTTTAACGCTGCTGGAGGCCTCGCCGGCTCTTGTAAAATCATCACAATGCACATCATATTTTAGAGTTATTCTTTCATTCATCGATAAGGAGCACCTCCGCCTAGCCCCTTACTATACAGCATGCCACAGGCGGAAAACATTCTGTGACCTGTACATATAAGAGCAATTTCTCTTTCCTTTGCCATTTCAATCATTGTCTCATCTGGTTGTTTACCTCTGACAAAGACAATACAGACAATATCCATCATCTCGGCTGTACGTATTACCTGGGGATTACATAATCCAGTTAGAAGAACAGCCCTATCCTTGACAAAAGCTAAAACATCACTCATCATATCTGAACCACAAGCCGCATGAACCTCTCTATCCTGAAATTCTTCTCCACATATAAATCTTGCTCCAAGAATATCTTTTACATCCTTAATAGTCATCTCATCTTTCTCCTATCAATTTCTTAATTATTTTTTGCGGGATAAAAAGCTTCGAAGGAACTACTAGAATCTTTTTTTGCCATTACTAAAGCGGTTTTTGCATTTGCTATAGAAGTGCTATAGTCTTGACTACCTTTGACAAAGGTGATTCCTATGCTTATGTTGACTTGATTCTTGTTAAAATTATAGGAATATAGATTATTAACTTCCCTACATATATCCTCCGCTCTTCTATATGCATTCTTATCTGAGTTAATACCTATCATTAAGATTACAAATTCGCTTAAAGACATCCTGCCTATTATATCGGTGCTACGGAAGGACCTCTTTAAAATATTTGCAACCGTTGATAATATGTTCTCACCATCTACTACACGAACGATGTCATTTATATTTTTATAATTACGTACTTCACAATATAAGATGGCAGATAAGGTGTCTGGGTCCTGGCTTAACAAGGTGTCTGTTATCAACTGTTCAGCGGTTTCTTTATTATATACATCTGTAAGCTTGTCCATCTGTATCTTATAAGGTTTTTCTTCAACCTCCTGGGCACGGGTATATACCGCTGATAATTTACCTATAACTTTATATGGAGTTTTATTCTCATCAAAAATAATGGATGCGTAGCATACATACCAGGTAGCCTCTCCATCCTTTGTTACCATACGAAACTCACAGCGAAGTTGTTTTTTCCCACTCATTATACTCTTATATATCTTAATCACATAAGGTAAGTCAGCAGGATATACTAGAGTTGTTCTCTCTAATCTCCTACTAAAATTCGATATGGTAGACTCCTTACCAAAAACCTCACGAAACAAGGAAGCGAAAGTAATGGTGTCAGAAGCAATCTCATATTCAAAATACAGCTCCTTAGAAAGTTCTGATACAGTTCGATGATAATCAACTTCGTCCTCTAACTTTCTATATTTCATCATATGGTCGGTTACATCAAGAGCCATGCACAAATATATGGGATAGCTTTTATTATGCTTTTGATAAATATCCTCCGTCTTGTTACCATTAATCATAATCCATCTTAGCTCACCATTCTTTAGAAGGACACGATAAAATAATAAAAGCTGGTCATCTTTCCTCTTCCTCTGTTCAGCAATCTGATGGGTGTAATAAATAATATCAGTTGAGTATACTGTCTTTACAATGTTCTCAGGTATCATGGCAGTTTTATTGTTATCAAAATTAATAAGTTCATAAAAGGCATCATTTGCAAATACAATAGTTAGTTCGTTATCTAAAACCACTCTTAATAGTCCACCGGGTAAAGACTTCATGATTTCATTCATATCATTTGAAGGGATATCTCTCATAATATCACGCCTCTCTCTATGTATAAGTATATTTTTATTTATAAATGAATTGTATAAATATTATAATACAAACGACCTATAAATACAATAAAAGATAAACTATGAATTCTTATTAAACATTCATTGATTCAATATGATTTCCTGTAACCTTGCCTATAAATTTTTCTCATTTTGTTTGAGTTTATTCTTATACATTTTGTATATATCCTATAAGTAAATATACAATAATTTTAGTGATTATTTTTGTAGATATTTTAACAATCCCATGATATAATAATACTAATTTTGTCTTGAGAAAACAACACAAGGAGGTATGACTATGGGTATAAAACAAAAAACTGTACCATTTACAGGAACACGCCAGCAGCATGATGATTTGCTTAAGGTTATCTCTAAGCATAAAGATGACAAAGGTGCACTAATGCCTATCATGCAGGAAGCTCAAGAAATTTATGGCTATCTGCCTATTGAGGTTCAAACAATTATTTCAAATGAATTGGAAATCCCTCTTGAAAAGATTTATGGGATTGCAACCTTCTATTCTCAATTCTCCCTTAGTCCTAAGGGGAAATACATCATATCTGTCTGTCTTGGAACAGCATGTTATGTAAAAGGGGCAGGGGATATATCCAATAAGCTTAAAGAATTGCTGGGAATTGACGACGGTGAGTGTACACCGGATGGTAAGTTCTCTATTGAATCCTGTAGATGTATTGGAGCATGTGGTCTTGCTCCTGTCATAACTGTGAATGATGATGTATATGGCAAAATCACAGTAGATGACGTTGAAGGAATTCTAGCAAAATACGAATAATTATGTTAACTGAATTATCCTTAAATATATTAGATGTCGCAAATAACTCTATTAGAGCCGGAGCTAGCCTAATCATTATTGAAGTTGCTATACATAATGATGAGGATACCCTCACCATAAAGATAATCGACAATGGACATGGGATGACTAAGGAACAGCTTACCCAAGTGGAGGATCCTTTTTTTACAACACGTTCTACAAGAGATGTGGGTCTTGGTATTCCTTTTTTAAAGCAAGCCGCCAAAATAACTGGAGGATGTTTTACAATTGAGTCCATTCCCAATGAACATACTTCGGTGTATGCCAGCTTTTGTCTTTCCCATATAGATAGGATGCCTTTAGGAGATTTATCTTCTACTATATATTCATTGGTTATGGCAAACCCAAAAATCGATTTTTCTTTTGTTTTTCAATGTGATGATAAGGAATTTACCCTAGACACAAGACGCTTCAGGGAAATACTTGGTGATGTACCTTTTAATACACCAACTGTCTCCGAATTTATTCGTGATTATCTAATTGAGAATTATAATGAAACAACTGGTGGCTATAGTTTTTAGCCCTACAGTTTAACTTATTTTATTAATAGGAGGAAGTCAGATGAAATCTCTAGAAGAGCTGAAAGCTATAAGAGAATCCATGCAAGCACAGATGGGGTTACGAGGCGAAGACAGTAATCAGACCCGTATTGTAGTCGGTATGGCAACATGTGGTATTGCCAGCGGTGCAAGACCTGTATTAACTACCCTTGCTAATACGGTTTTGGAAAAGGGATTGTCAAATATTATGGTAACACAGACTGGTTGTATAGGCCTTTGCCAATACGAACCAATAGTAGAAGTCATAGAACCAGGTAAAGATAAAGTAACTTATGTTAAAATGACACCAGAAAAAGCTCTTGAAGTTATTGACCAGCATATAATCCGTGGTCAGATTGTTAAAAAATACACCATTTCTGAAGAAATCGAGTAGCCAAAGGAGGTCACATTATGTATCGTTCACATGTATTGGTCTGTGGTGGAACAGGTTGTACTTCCTCTGGTGCCACTAAGATCATAGAAAGCTTAAATAAAGAAATTAATAAGGCAGGATTAATGGATGAAGTATCCGTAGTACAGACCGGTTGTCATGGATTATGTGCTTTAGGCCCTATAATTGTTGTATATCCAGAAGCAACCTTCTATTCCATGGTAAAGGAAGAGGATATCCCGGAAATTGTTAATGAGCATCTATTAAAGGGAAGAATTGTTACTAGGTTGGTTTATGATGAAACCATAACAGAAGAAGGTATTTCCTCAATAAATGAAACAGACTTTTATAAAAAGCAACATAGAATTGCCCTACGCAACTGTGGTGTTATTAATCCTGAAAGCATTGATGAATATATTGCAACCAATGGATACGAAGCCCTAGGTAGGGTGTTGACAGAATATACTCCCGACCAGGTAATTCAGACTATTTTAGATAGTGGATTACGGGGCAGAGGTGGCGGAGGATTCCCAACCGGCTTAAAATGGAAACTGGCTAAGGGTAATGATGCTGACCAGAAATATGTCTGCTGTAACGCTGACGAAGGGGACCCAGGTGCCTTTATGGACCGTTCAGTATTAGAGGGAGACCCCCATGTTGTACTAGAGGCTATGGCAATTGCTGGATATGCCATTGGAGCATCTATGGGATATATCTATGTTCGTGCTGAATATCCAATTGCAGTAGAACGTTTAAATATAGCCATAAAACAGGCAAGAGAATATGGACTTTTAGGTAATAACATATTCGGTACTGATTTTAACTTTGATATCGAGCTTAGACTTGGAGCAGGAGCATTTGTCTGTGGCGAAGAGACCGCCCTTATGACTTCTATTGAAGGCAATCGGGGAGAACCTAGACCTCGTCCTCCATTCCCTGCACAAAAAGGCCTTTTCCAAAAACCCACTTTACTTAATAATGTTGAGACATATGCTAATATTCCTCTGATAATTCTAAACGGTGTAGAATGGTTTAGATCCATGGGAACAGAAAAATCCAAAGGTACTAAGGTATTTGCTCTCGGTGGAAAGATTAATAATACCGGACTTGTGGAAGTTCCAATGGGAACAACACTTCGTGAAGTTATAGAAGAAATCGGTGGAGGAATTCCTGGTGGCAAGAAATTTAAGGCGGCCCAGACCGGTGGTCCTTCAGGTGGATGTATTCCAGCTGAGCATTATGATGTTCCCATTGATTATGATAACTTATTAAGTATTGGCTCTATGATGGGCTCTGGTGGACTTATTGTTATGGATGAAACCAACTGTATGGTGGATATCGCAAAGTTCTTCCTAGAGTTTACGGTGGATGAATCCTGTGGTAAATGTACCCCTTGCCGTGTGGGAACCAAGAGACTCCATGAAATGCTAGATGAAATAACAAAGGGTAATGGCACTATTGAGGATATAGATAAATTAGAAGATTTATGCTATTACATTAAAGAAAACGCTTTATGCGGATTGGGTCAATGTGCACCAAATCCTGTAATATCAACTCTTCGTTACTTTAAGGATGAATATGTAGCCCATGTTGAAGATAAAAAATGCCCAGCTGGTGTATGTAAGGCTCTGCTCTCCTACAATATTGATGCAGATGCCTGTAAGGGTTGTACATTATGTGCCCGTATCTGTCCGACCGGTGCTATAACAGGTAAAGTTAAGGAAGCACATGTCATTGATCAGAGTAAGTGTATCAAATGTGGTGCATGTATGGAAAAATGCCGCTTTGGTGCTATATCAATACACTAGAATGGAGGTTAATATGGAAACTGTTAATGTTAAAATAAATGGTATATCTTTAGATGTTCCCAAAGGTTCCACTATCTTAGAAGCCGCTAGGCTTGCACATATTGAAATTCCTACCTTGTGTTTCTTAAAAGATATTAACGAAATTGGTGCATGTAGAATCTGTGTAGTAGAAGTTAAGGGTGCCAGAAGCCTAGTTGCTTCCTGTGTCTATCCTGTTGCTGATGGAATGGAAGTCCTAACCAACTCACCAAAGGTGCTTTCATCCCGCAAACAGACCTTACAACTTATACTATCAGACCACGATAGAAAATGCTTATCCTGTGTAAGAAGCGGAGATTGTGAACTTCAGAAGCTATGTAAAGATCTAAATGTTGATGATGAAACCTTTTATGAGGGTGAGCGTAATCATTATGATTTGGATTACTCCTCTACACATATGGTTAGAGATAATAACAAATGTATACTATGTCGTCGTTGCTCAGCTGTCTGTGAACATGTTCAAGATGTGGGTGTAATCGGTGCAAACGACAGAGGCTTTGCAACAAATATTGCCTGTGCCTTTGATATGGGCTTGGGAGAAACCAGCTGCGTATCTTGTGGACAGTGTATAGCAGTATGCCCTACCGGTGCATTATATGAAAAAGATAATACAGAGGATGTCTTTGCAGCCTTAAATGATCCAGAAAAATATGTTATTGTACAGACAGCCCCTGCCGTCCGTGCCGCCTTAGGTGAACCCTTTGGACTACCAATTGGCACAAACGTACAAGGTAAGATGGTTGCAGCCCTACGTCGTCTAGGCTTTGATAAAGTATTTGATACTGATTTTGCAGCTGACTTAACTATTATGGAAGAAGCTAACGAATTCCTAGATAGAGTACAAAATGGTGGTAAATTGCCACTTATTACTTCTTGCTCTCCTGGATGGATTAAATATTGCGAACATTATTATCCAGACATGTTAGATAACCTATCTACATGCAAATCCCCTCAGCAGATGTTTGGTGCAATTACCAAAACATATTATGCAGAGAAAATGGGCTTAGATCCAGAGAAAATAGTTATGGTAAGTGTTATGCCATGTACAGCTAAAAAATTCGAAATAACCCGTGATGACCAAAACGCTGCTGGTGTTCCTGATGTAGACATCTCTATTACTACTAGAGAATTGGCAAGAATGATAGAGCGTGTTGGACTTAACTTCTTGGCCCTTCCCGACGAGGACTTCGATGATCCTTTAGGGCGTTCTACCGGTGCTGCAGTTATATTTGGTACAACAGGTGGTGTTATGGAAGCTGCTCTTAGAACAGCAGTTGAAACCTTAACAAAAGAAGAGCTTCCTAATCCAGACTTTAACGAAGTTAGGGGCACCAACGGAATCAAGACTGCTACATATCATGTTGCAGGAATGGATGTTAATGTTGCAGTTGCTTCTGGACTTAAAAATGCAAAAGAATTGCTTGAGGAAGTGAAGTCAGGAAAAGCCAACTATCACTTTATAGAAATCATGGGTTGTCCTGGTGGTTGTGTCAATGGCGGAGGTCAACCTCAGCAACCAGCAAATATAAGAAATTCTGTTGACATTAGAGCCATAAGAGCAAAAGCTCTATATGATATAGATGCTTCCATGTCCATCAGAAAGTCCCATGAGAATCCAGCTGTTAAGAAATTATATGATGACTTCTTAGAAAAGCCCGGAAGTCATAAAGCCCATGAACTTTTGCATACAACCTATGTTAGAAGAACCATAAATACTATATAAATTAGATCCCCATAAACATATGACTTAAGTCAATGCTTATGGGGATTATTTATTCTAGAAGCTGTGCTTTCTATTGACTTACTCCCATTTATTTCATATACTTAATATATAGAATTTCTCTTATAAAATTTGTTTTTAGCTGTGAATAATAGAACGGTCGCATAAGCGACCATAAGTGAAGGAGTGAATTATATGAAATATTCCTTAGAGCACCCTTTATTACTACTTGATAACAGCAATATGAACACCCTTTTTAATCAGGGGGAATTCAAATGTACCAACATGACCTTTGAAGAAGCTAGAGAGATTATTGGCATGTACGAGAAGGATGAAATTGTTCTTTGTTTTAATCAGCCAGACACCTACGATATAATATTTAACTATATTGGTATTCCTAAAAAGGATTACGAATATAAACAGATACGGAATATGCATATTAACCAAGACGGGATAATCTTTAAAATCTATGTTACCCCTTCGGCAACTCAACCAATTATCCACGAAGGTGGAGTAGAAGCCAAAAAGATACAAAACATCTATGTATATTGCGTACATGTTACAAGAGTAAAATAAATTAAGTCATACATAATAAAGGATGTTTCAAACTATTTATGGTTTGAAACATCCTTCTTCTTATTCCAAGCATTCCTGGCAAGTACCATAAAAGTAAGCCATATGCCCTTCAACCTTACCTGGAAAATTCTTATTAGCTATACTATCTATATGCTCTATTGATTCCATCTCTAAGTCATATATGCGATTACATCCATTACAGACAAAATGATAGTGGGGTTTTACTTGCCCATCAAAATGGTCACTTCCATCTATACCATTAAGCTTTATAACTTCACCCTGGTCTACCAGGAGGTTTAGATTTCTATATACCGTACCAAGACTTATATTGGGATAGGTTTTTCTGATATTCATATATACTGTATCAGCAGTAGGATGCTCCTTAGTATTAGAAAGATACTCCTTAATAGCCTCTCTTTGCCTACTGAATTTCATAGTAGCCATATATTTCACTCCTAACTAATAGACTTTAAGCTTTCGTTCAGCAGTTTATCAAATAATAGTAATTATTATTATAAACAAATATAAATATTATGTCAAGAGCTTCCCATATTCTAATTAACCTATATCTCCATTTAGCCTCAATTAAACCTCATAAATATTATATACCAAGTGTTTTATTTACGATTAGCAGGTTCAATATTTAGGCTCTTACCTTTTATTTTTGATGTCTTCATGGTCTGAATTACATCTGAAGCATACTCTCTTGGAACTTCAACAAAGGTGTATTTGTCATACATATCAATTGTGCCTACTAACTTACCGGGCATACCAGTTTCCCCAGCAATTGCTCCAAGAATATCTCCCGGTCTTATCTTTTGTTTCTTACCCAAATTGATAAACAATCTCACCATACCCTCTTCAGCTCCGGTATCTCCAAAATCAGAATAAGCTCTATCAATATCAGCTTCACCTTTATCATCACCCATTAGATATTTTAAAAAGGCCGCAGCCACATCAAGAGAAGTATATTTTGATTCCTCATTAATTCTATCTTGAATCATATCTATCATCTTAGTTAGATCCTCTTCCTCTAATATATTATATATTTTATCTAAGATCTTTTCTGCCTTAACCTCAGTTACATCATACACTGAAGGAATCGGTTGTAGTTTAATCCTTGTCTTACAATATCTTTGAATATCCCGTAACTTATAGACTTCCTTACCAACCACCAAGGTAAATGCCATTCCCTCTCTACCAGCACGTCCTGTTCGTCCAATCCTATGAACATAATATTCATCATCCTGGGGAACATCGTAGTTAAATACTGCCTCTACATCATCCACATCTATGCCCCTGGCTGCCACATCTGTTGCCACTAGAATATCAGTTCTGCCATCACGAAAGCTTTTCATAACCCTGTCTCTTTGTTGTTGCTTCATATCACCATGAAGTCCTTCTGCAAAGTACCCTCTGCCCTGAAGATTTGAGGTCAGTTCATCTACCATCTTTTTAGTATTACAAAAAACCAAAGATAGTTTTGGATTATAGATATCTATAAGTCTTGATAGAACTTCTTCCTTCATCTTAGGACTCACTTCATAATAGTACTGTTCTATCTTAGGTACAGTAAGCTCTTTTCTTATTACTTTGATTATCTGTGCATCATCCTGATAAGTACGAGCTATTTCCATAATAGGCCTAGGCATGGTTGCAGAAAAAAGTGCAATATTTCTAGCTTCTGGCATATCATTTAGGATGGTTTCTATATCTTCACGAAAGCCCATATTAAGCATTTCATCTGCTTCATCAAGAACTATCATCTTAACATTCGCTGTCCGTATGGTCTTTCTTCTCATATGATCCATTACACGGCCAGGAGTACCGATAATTACTTGAATACCACCCTTAAGTGAGCGAATTTGCTTGGATATTTCCTGACCACCGTATATGGGCAGTATCTTTATTCCGTGCATGTATTTGGCCAGCTTTCTTAGCTCATCTGCTACCTGAACTGCTAGTTCTCTCGTTGGGCATAAAACCATAGCCTGTATTGATTTATCCTTGGCATTAATATTCTGTAATATTGGAATTCCAAAGGCTGCTGTTTTACCTGTCCCAGTCTGTGCCTGCCCTATGATATCCTTTCCTCTTAACATGGCAGGAATAGCCTTTACCTGTATAGGTGACAATTCCTCAAATCCCATATCCTCCACAGCTTTGATTATTTCCGGGTATAAATTCATTTCTTCTAATTTTGATACTTCCATTCACAATTTCCTTTCGTTTATCTCAAACTTTACTTCTTTCATATTATTTTTATATATCTACATCTTTACAAAAACTTATTCCAGCATAACAATAAATTATCCTATAGTTAATATTTTTTGTTAAATATTCAAACAACATTACTGGTAAAACATAGAACCCATGAGTGTACATCCTTGCAAAGCATTTATAACTTAATAGGAAGTTCAAAGAACTTTCCTTTTATATTATAAAAGGCTCTTGGTCAAATTGGACCAAGAGCCTCCATAACCCATATCCTTTTTCTAAAACCTTGCGTAGTATAACACAAGTAAAAAACCCTGTCAAATATTTTCAATTTTACTTATGCCTCTACAGCCTCAGCAACTATAAGATCAATTACCTTATTATATAGTAAATTATCCTTAACTACATCAATATCTGCAATCTCCAAATATTCTTCTGTAGTCATACCATACATGGCTGCATAAAATTCAACTTCTGCATTAACTTCTTCTTCAGTTACTTGGATATTCTCTGCTGCACTAATAGCTTTGACAATCAACTCTCTAGTTGCCATGTCAGTAGCATGTTCTTGAACATAATCTTCAAATTCTTCAGCAGGAAATCCAGTTAAAGCAAAATATGTCTCTAGGTCAACACCATATTGCATGATAATATAATTGGTATTAAAAACCCTAAAATCAGATGCATAAAACTCAACTAGATTTTCAGGCAATGTAATTTCGGAATCTTCAACAATTGCCTTGTATATATCATTGGTTTTTGCAGCTTCCATGGTAGCAGCATTATCTTCCTCAAGGGTCTGTTTAATACTCTCTCTATAGGTCTCTACTGAATCAACCTCTAAAGTGTTTTTAATGGCATCATCTGTTATATCATAAAGTTTTATACCGTTAACAACAACCTTAAATACTACTGGCTCCCCAGGGAAGGTTCCATAATCTTCAGGGAAAACTATGTTGACTTCTATCTCTTTGTTAACTTCTGCACCGACTAGCTGTTCCTCAAACCCAGGAACAAATGCTCCTGACCCAACTATTATCTCATATCCTGTAGCAGAACCACCTTCAAAGGGCTCTCCATTATGATATCCTACAAAGTCCATATTTACTGTGTCGCCTAATTCTACTGTCCTATCAGCAATCTCAACTGGTGTTGCTCCATTATCACGCATGTCCATCTGCATTTGAACATTAATATCATCTTCTGTAACAACTAATTGTTCTACCTTAACTTCAACACCTTTATACTTACCTAATTTAATATAGTCATTGAAATCATACTCTTCTTTAACTACGTTATTTTCAATTAATTCAGGAGTCTCTATATCATCGGTATTATCTGCCTTATCATCATTGTTATCATTTGTACCAGCTGCTGTAGGCGTAGCATCAGAATCACCTTTATTATCATTATCCTTACTACATCCACTAACAGCAAATATAATACTTAAACTTACTATTAATAGTAGAGCTATCTTTTTCATACAAATATCCCTTCCCTTCCTTATTCGGTTATGATGGCACTTCTACATTTATATCATATTTTGATAAAAAAAGAAAGCATAAAGAGT
>JAAYRE010000033.1 GCA_012518935.1 Clostridiales bacterium | reverse complement strand
CAGAATATATCAACTTACCATTTACAAATTCTGATTTCATTAAGTCTACTTTATTTATGCCAATATCTATTTCACCAATAATATGGTTTAGTTCATTGGTATTAAAGTTATCTTTCAATTTAACTTTTCTTCCTAAAGTTATATGGGGTTTATATTCTCTATCTTCTAACTTAAAGCCTTTATCTATTAAACTTTGGTGTAATTTATTATAAATATTAGATAAAGTCTCATTATCTTCTATTCCCAACCAAAGGATATTTCCTTCACGCCTCTTAAAATATCCTATTTTAGTTAGACTAAGTGTGAATGGTTCAAATTCAATTTGTTCTATTACTTCTATAATCAAATCCAATTTATTGTGCTGTGTCTCTCCTAGGAATTCTACTGTAAGATGTATATGTTCTTCATTTACAAATTTGCCTTGGATGGAATTTGATCTAACCTTATTAAGTAACTGGTTAATTTGAGCTTTTACCTCATTCTTAAAATTAAGTGCAATAAATAACCTGATACTAATCCCCTCCTTAAGCTGGTAAAAACCTGCCAAGTTGAATTTATACTAGTATTATACCACATATAACTACTAAATAATAATTTTCCTTATATGGAGAGTTATGCCTTTACAATATAATTATTATGTTTTATAATTTCATAATGCATTATAAAAAACTGTATATGGAGGTCATAGACAAATGACAAAAAAAGTTTCACTAATAGTAACATTAGCATTACTTATATCAGTATATGCCGGATGCGAAAAACAACAACGAACTTATACTAATGACCAACCGGTATCTAATTTACCGAATATTACTCATTCTGTTCCTATTAATGTTATAGGAGATACTGAGGTAGAGGTAAGTAAGATAAGCGAAGCAAAAATCGGCGATGTAGTAATATTTGGAAATCAAATGGCATCAAATACTGACCTTCTATGGTGGGTTGTTTCTGAAGATGAGGATTCTTTAACACTTCTTTGTTCATATATTACAGATCGAAGTGATTATATATATCGAAGGATAAACGAAAATTATGAATTTGAACATGGTCAAAAGATATTTAATACTTTTTCTGACGATGAGTATCTGAGAAAGTATTTTTCACAGGATGAGATCGACAGGTTGTTACCTACAGGAGACACAATTGATGGGAAAGACCTCCTTATGACAGTTCCTAAAGTGAATGATATGTTAGAATGGTTTCCAGATTTGCTAGAAACTGATAAAAAAGTATATAGAAAATTCGACATGGGTGGAGATTATGTAATGTCTACATATAAAAGCAAATCCAATGACACCGACATAAGATTAAATCCTCCAGTCGTAGACTCTATAACTGAATCCGTTAACTTATGGTGGCTAGGAGACTTTTCAGTAAAAAGCGACTATAATCCGGATACAGAATCAAGAGAGAGAAATTTTCTTGCGATAGCAACTCATAATACAAATAACGATTGTTATGTCTATTATGCTTATATTACTGAATTTATTGAGAATTACTATGGTGGTATTAGACCAGTGATTAAGATAAAAAAATAGCCCTATAAGGGCTATTTTTTATAAGTATAGTCAATTGGTATTCACACCAGCTAATGTAGCCTGTTCTTTTACATAAGTAGCTGCCTTCTTATAACTTTCAAAATCAGGTAAATGTTCAACAAATAATGTTGTATCTGGCCCCAGGGACTCACATAGTCTAGCAACCTTTTGGTAATTTACTCTTCCTTTTCCCGGCATAACTTCACGGATTACTGTTGTATAGGCATTCTCCATGATTACATCTTTGCCATGTATGCTCTTGATATGGGAGCCAAGTTTAGTAAAGCATTCCTCAATGAATTCATCACAGAAAAGAAACCTTTTGGGACAATTAATCATATTAACAAAGTCTAAATGTACTCCAAATGCCTTTCTATCTACATCTTGAATCAATTGAAGGTATTCATCTGGTGAATCAGGTATCATCCAAGGCATAGACTCTATGGTATAAAAGGTTCGCTTTGGTTTTACAGAGTCAATAATTTCTCTTATAGAATCTACAATCAAGGCATAGGTATCCTTTGAATAATTATCTCTATAAAATCCATCCCAAATATCTCCTCTGCTTCCTGTAATATTTACACAGCAATTTGCCCCTAGCTCATCTGCCAATTCCAGTTGATTTTTGCAATACTCCATTGCTGCCTTTCGTTCATCATTATCTAAGGAGATAACATTTCTCCAGACACCAACTTCTCCAATAACTAGATCATGTTCCTTGGCACATTGTAAGTAAGCTTGTCTCACTTCCTTGCTTGCTCGATAATCAATAGGTGCCAAAACTGCCCTATATCCCAATTCTTGTATTAACTTATACCATTCTTCTGGATTGCTATAAGGTTTTTCTATTCCCCCACCAATTCTCAAAGTTATCTCTCCTTCACATTATTATTTTGTTACAATTACCAACCATTCCTATGCCAGATTACTGCTGGGTCAATATTCTTTAAGTCCCTTGAACAAGTTCTTGCCATTACACCAGCCAATTCTTCAGTCATCTTAATGATCTGGTCTTTGACTCCCTCAGAACCATTCTTCTTTAACGGTTCCATAATCACTCTGCCAGCAGACACTGCATCAGCACCCAGTGCAAGAGCTTTAAATACATCCATTCCACTGATAATACCACAGTCAACGAAGATAGGGATTTGATGATTTATCACTTTAGCAATGCTTGGTAATATATATAAGGGCGGAACAGCATAGTTCATAATTCCATGATGATGAGAAACAACTATTCCTTTGGCCCCGGCTTCTAAAGCTTTATAGGCATCTTGTTCACTAAGAACACCTTTTATAATAAAAGGTAATTTCGTTGAATTTATAAATTCCTTTAGTTCATTTAGAGACTTAGCTTTCATCTCCTCTCCTAAAACAAGATCATATCTACCGTTTCCTCCAAAAGAATGGTCTACATCCATACCCAGTGCCATAACCCCACAGCGTTCTGCATGCTCAATTCTGCGTAAAATATAATCATTATCGGCATATGGCTTAATAATGTTTATGGTACGGGCACCAGTAGCAGTTATGGCAGATATTTCAGCTTCGTCACCCATACCTGCCCAGTTAACAGCATTGGCTGCATGGGCACCCTTGGCCATTTCAACCATTCCATTCTCACGGACATTGTCCAAATGTGACAGAGCTGCCATCATAATAGGTGTATCAAATGTCTCACCGTATAATTCCAACTTTGTTGAAGGTATAACGGCATCGATATGCCTCATTTCTACTAATAATGAGTCAAAGTATTCCCTTGTAATCTGGTTTGAATCCCATGGTTTATTGTGCTCACTCATATTCATGCTCCTTTATAATTAAATATTTATTATAGTTAAAACCGTGGCAAAACAGCCCTTTTAATCTCTATATTACACCGAAGTCCATCATCTCAGTTTATTAACCTGTTATTACTCTCCTTTACTCAATTCGTTTAATCTTTCTAGCCACTTCAATATACAACCACTCTTAAAGAAATCTAATAAAGCTCCATCACAAAAACGCTCTGCTCTAACTGCACCCATTATAAGAGCAAGTACACACTGTGCATTCAAAATTGATACGTCAGCATTCTTCATTGACTTTGTACTCCATTCAAGGCCATTATCTTTGAGAATATCATCATAACGGGTAAGCTCCATATCTTTATACCTTTCCTCAAAGGTATAAACATCGCGGATGAAGCTATCTACCATATCTGAATAACCCACAAAGGGCATCTGTATAGGTCGCTCTGGTGTTCCATCATTTTCATTATCAATAACCCATTCACCAAAGCTATCCTCAGCAAATGTAGGTATGTACTTTATCAAGATATCAAATTTATTCATCCTCATCCTCCATCCAGCTTATCTGCGTAAATATCCTTAGCTTTTTGTGCAACCTTATTCATGGCAGTTAACACTGCTTTCATCAATCAATTCTTTATATATTCCTGAAAGCTTATCAAGTAATTCAATTGATTTGTCAGTTTCGGATTCGCCAAATGATAGGACAAGTCTTTCAGCCATAATTAAAACCTGATTGTTTGCCTCTTCTATAGCTTTAATTCCTACTTCAGTTATTAGTATACATAATTTTTACATCTCAGTAAATACTGAATAAGCGAGGTGATGAAATGAAGTTCTATGAGATTATTTTTCAGGGCATTTTATTTGCACTGATAATATATCATATATATAAAAAAGAGTATAAATTAATTAGATCCATTATCTTAATTTTTGTCTTATCATTCTTAAGAGTATTGCTTATTACTGTATATCAAATTAGAATTGATACATTTAGCAATATTCTATACTTGCTTGTTCTGTTTATGGCAATATACCTTGGTAACTCTCTAGGTTATTATGATAGATATAAATGGTGGGACCGTTCGATACATTTCCTATCCGGGAGCACCTTCATTGGTTTTGGAATTGCATTAGCTAGTTTAAACTCTGGTATAACAAAATTAGCTACTTTGCTCTTTAGCTTTACATTCTCAATAACGCTTCATGTTATCTGGGAAGTTCTTGAATATATATACGATTGTTTGACTCATGGAAATGCCCAGCGATGGCAAAAGATACATGCCTCAATTAATCATATATCAGATAAAGCAATTCAACCTGCTGGCCTTGTAGATACAATGAATGATACCATTTGTTGCTTTATAGGCTGCCTGGTAGGAATTCTTATTTGGTGGTTTATTTTGTAGCCTGAGGTCTCATGAAGAAGAACTACTTCTTTTTATGAAACGAAAAAGTCGTAAGAGCGGACAAGTAATCGAGGCAAGCTGTAAGCGTACAAACGAAGGTTTTGTCGTCTTACAAGGCAGTCATATTGAAACTATTGATTCTGAAAGCATTCCCCCTGGTATTAAGGATCGTAGGCAAAAAGCTAAAATAGATGAAAATGGAATACTTCAAGAAAATCTCTTATTCCGCAGTCCATCATATGCCGCTGCCTTTGTTATTGGTGGTTACGCAAATGGACTCACAGAATGGAAAACGAAAGATGGTGTATCATTGAAAGAAATAGAAAATAGTGAGGAAATTTAAACATAGGTTATCAAAAATTTGGTTATCTGGATCTCTAAACAATACTACAATAAAGAACAAGGGGATTATATGCGGCTCAGTTCTAATCAACTTGAATACTGTCTAAATTAACTAACCTCTCTATGGTAAAGAAAGCAAATTTATTCAGCGACACATCTTTTAATTGCATCTGCAACAATTGTTAGTACAGTGTAATATGCCATCTTATTTTTTCCTAACATAAATAACATCCAAAACAACGGAGCATATTAGAGAAGGTACACATGCTGATAATATTAACAAACCCATTACAAACCTACCCAGACCTTCAAAACCTTCTAAATTAGGACTGTACATGGTAATGAAATTATATATCATAAAAGGAAATAATATTAATGCAGGAATATATTTAATAAACCTCTTTCTCTTAAATATATAATTCAACAATAATGTTATCAGGATTGAAGCCACTATTATAATGGCAATTATTATTTTGAAATCCAAAAGATCACTCCTATATATTGTATTTAGTAATTAGACGACTTAACTAATTATATTGTTTCATTTATCTTAGAAAACCAAACCCTCACATCCTACATTAGCGATAGTGAGGGTTTACTGCCTTTAATAATATCTTCGGCCAATCACCTTCTTGTTTACTTCTCTCAGACTTGTAATGATAAGAACCATATCCAATCATATTGTTATTCCATAAGGTAGCTTTTTCATCTAATACGCTGTCAAATGCCTTTTTTAATTCTATACTATCCATTCTTTTTTTGCAGGCTCAATATTCATCAGAAAACTATCAACATCAAGATCAGTTGGCTTTGTTTTTATTTCTCCCATAATAAACCTCCTCATATACACAACAACTTGTATACATCTATTTTACCAAAACATGTCCAAATAATCATCACCATAAATCTCATAAGCATCATTATAACTATTAATAACTATAAACTACTTCATAATTATTCCTGAACACTAAATTATTGTTTAGATTCAAGAGTTGAATTGCCTTGATTATCTGTAATTTCTTTTGAATTTGGGATATTGATATTCATTAGAACAATTGATGCCAACATAATAATAATACCAAAATATCCAACGAGGTTGATTTGCTCATTTAATAAAAATACTCCTGCAACTGTGGCTACGACAACTTCAATAGAAGCAACTATAGTTGTTTTTGAAGCATCTATGCCCTTTGATAGTCCTTTTAGGAATAAAATATTCGCCACAGTACCACTAAGTACACCGCCTGGAATTGCCCAGAACATAAATGAGCTGTTTGTAAACAGATCTAAATGCTCCCATGGCTTAGCAAAAATAGCAGTAGTGATTGTACTAAAGAGTAACATATAGCAAGCCATTGTCACTGAATCGTCTCCACTAGTCCCTACTTTTCCTAAGATAGTACTAAGGGCATATAACAAACCTGCAACTAGTCCTAAAACTAAACCAAGTCCAGATATATTTATGTCTGTAAAGTTTCCACCGGTTACCATTAGAATACATCCTATAAGATTTATTAAGAGAGCAATTTTTTGATATCCACGAAGTTTTTCCTTGAAGAATATTATAGCCATTATAGCAGTCCAAACAGGAGCTAAATACATAAGAATTGTTGATGTTGCTACTCCTACCAAAGTCATGCTTGTATCCAAAGACAATTTAAAAATACCTTTTGTTAAAACACCTAATAAAATACTATATATTAAACCTTTCTTAGAAATTTTCAATCCTTCTAAACCTTTCTTTGCTAATAAATAGAGCAATAAAGGTATAAACGCTAAAAAGTGGCCGGCAAATGCGGTCATCAGTGAAGATGCACCATTGTCACTCATTTTAGTCACAAAAAATCCACCAATTCCCCATAGTGATCCGGCTATAGCTACAAATAAGTACCCTTGCAGGTATCTCTTTTTTTCCATACCAACTAGCCTCCATAAAATATTGTTATGATTAAGTAACTTTACTAGTATATCATGTGTAATCAAGCATTGTCAAACCATGTTGATTATTGACGTTTATTACCATTATGTTTGTTAGCATATAGCCAAATTTTATGGAATTTAATAGATTAAATTTTAAACAATTCCTATGTCTTGTAGAATTTAGAGATGTGAAAAAGATTACTCCACTGGATTTTGACCATCAAGGGAATATAGATGAATTTCATGTTTAATACATCATGCTATTAAATAATGCTATGAAACCAAGACTAATCAATATACCAATTGTGCAACCACGTAGCTTAATACGTCGCTCTTCATCAGATATGTCACAATTTCTTTTTCAAAGCTAATTAAGTCATCGGTGCTCACGTGATAATTAACTTATTTCTTCTTATTTATCAGTATCTTCATCGCTTCTGTATTCCAGAATATCACCTGGTTGACAGTCCAAAGCACCACATATTGCATCTAATGTTGAAAAGCGAATCGCTTTTGCCTTTCCATTTTTTAATACAGAAATATTCGCCATTGTTATTCCTATTTTCTCTGAAAGCTCTGTTACACTCATTTTCCTTTTAGCAAGCAT
>JAAYRE010000032.1 GCA_012518935.1 Clostridiales bacterium | reverse complement strand
TAACCCTATAGCAACGGCTATAACTGGTTCTCCTAAGAAAATCAAGGCTTTATAAAAACCTTCGGTTAAATCAGCTGCCTTTAAGCTGGTATTTAGTAGTATGAGTATTATAGGCACTATAAGGGGTAAGAAAGACAAGAAAGCTGATGGCGTCTTGTGATCCGAATCAAACACATTTTCATATGTTGGATCTTGATAATTAGGTCTTACCCATGTGTCAGGTTCATCACCTGGTAATTGATAAATCTTCTTATTCATAAATTTACCATATATAGTAGTTGCAATTACCATGGGAATAGATAAGATAATTCCCAGTAATATAAATTGACCCACATCCACTCCAAAAGTTCCTGCTACACCTAGAGGGCCAGGAGTCGGTGGTATAAGGGTGTGAGTGATAACAAGACCTGATGCTAGGGATATTGACAAAGCAACAATTGATTTTTTTGTCTTCTTAGAAAGAGCTCTTGCCAGCGGTGTTAAGATAACGAAGCCAGAATCACAAAAGATTGGTATGGATACTAAAAATCCAGTGATTGAAAGAGCCCATTCCTCTCGCCCTTTACCAAAGAGTCTTAAGAAGGTTAGTGCCATCTTTTCAGCCGCACCGGATAATTCAAGCATTTTACCCATCATTACACCAAATCCAATAATGATACCAATACTTCCTAAGGTGCCTCCAAAGCCTGTAGTGATGGCATTAATGGTTGCAGATGGTTCAAGGCCTCCTACGATGCCTACGATTACTGCTGCCACAATTAAAGCTAAAAACACATGAATCTTTGTTTTTAGGATCATTAGAATTAGTGCAACAATACCGATTCCTAACCCTATTAACATTTGCGAACCCGATACATTTACATCCATAATACAACTCCTTTCTTATGTCTCCATTATTAGGCTTGTGATGCGAAATTCGGAGAATATTTTGCTCCCAAAAGAATAGCTTCTACCATGCTTATTTCACTGGCAATTCCTTTCCCTGCTATGTCCATAGCTGTTCCGTGATCCACAGAAGTTCTGAGAATCGGCATACCACCAGTGATTGCAATAGTTCTATCAAAATCTAAGGTTTTAGTGGCAATGTGACCTTGGTCATGATATAGGGATAATACGCTGTTGAATCGGCCTTGTAAAGCCAGGTGAAATACTGAATCAGCCCCAATAGGACCGACTACATCGTAGCCCTCTTCACGTAGTTCTTCTACAGCGGGGGTTACATGATTTACTTCTTCATATCCAAATAGGCCATGTTCACCGCTATGAGGATTAAGTCCTGCCACTGCCATGGTTCCTTCAGAAACCCCAAGGGTTTTTAGCATGTCTTTACATCTTTTGACATAATCCTTAATTCTATCTTTTGTAACCAAATCACATGCTTCTCTTAAGGATACATGACGGGTGAGGAAGAAGACTCTCATGCCACGAACCTCGAACATAGTAAGGGGATCTTCTGTATTTGTCAAAGCTCCAAATATCTCTGTATGGCCTATGAAATTAATATTTCCTGCTTTTAAAGATTCTTTGTTAATCGGTGTGGTAGCTACTGCATCTACTTCTCGCAAATTGGCTAGCTCAATACTTTTTTCAATATATTCATAAGCAGCCTTGCCACACATACCATTTACTTCGCCAATCTTAAAATCCTTCATATCTACATTATCTAAATCAATCAAATTTAATACATTTTCCTCAAAGATACCTTCCCTAGGTTCTTTTATAAGATTTATTTTTAAGGGTATCTTGGTAAATGCCATTGCATCTTCCATTACCTTTTTGTCACCAACAATAATACAACGTGCAGTATTAAATACATCTTTATTGGCAATGGACTTTACAACAATCTCAGGTCCTATTCCTGCAGGATCACCTATTGGTATGGCTATTAATGGTTTCATATTAATCATCCTTTCGTATATAGTTTTGGCAATTTACATGAATAATTTTTCCTTTAAATATTGAATACAATGAATTAATGAGTTTTTATCTCCTGCCATGCCTCCTTTTGTAACCACATTAAGACCATTAAAATCACCACCTATAAATTCGCCATAAGAAGCTAAGGGAACCACCTCATCTAGTAGACGAATACCATAGGTTTTGAATCTTTTACTTATTGCAACTGTTATATCACCGCCACTGGTATATAGGCCTTTAAAGTCATGATTCTTAACTAATATCTGATAAGTGATTTCAGCCAAGGAATCATTAATATAATTACTAATATCATCACTGGTCATATTAAACCGTCTAGCATAGTTATTCAAATCAAGTCTATTCTCAGGCATAATCCCATCGCCTATAACGGTACATATATCATAATCTGTACAGTTTTCAAGAATTTCTTCTACAACCCTATTAACTTCTTGTTTTCTTTTCTCTACACTTTCCACAAGTTCTCTAGTGTTGACATACACATTGTAAAGAGCCTGAGCCAAAAACAACTCATCCACCTGTAATTTTGCCACTTCATTAACACTGCCAATGGTTGCCAATACTTTATTCTTACTTCTAATCTCATTTGGCGTTATAAGTTTCCTTGATATGGTTGCTGTAAAAGTACCAGGGTCCACAGCAATAAATGGGATTTTACTATCAATTACCCCACTGGCTATAACATCCAAATCTTCTTTTGATATGCAATCAAATATTATTATACGAAAACCATTTTTCTTAAATTCCTTAATTTTATTTGCTATAAACTCTTTTCCCTTCATTATATCGCCAATAAATAGTGAAGCAACAGGATATTTGGTCTGTATTTCGAATACCTCTTTTACTGAGGAAGTTTTAACCGGATTTTTCGGATCAACTGAGGCAGCTGTCTTATGGAGGGGAACTGTATTTACAAGCATATAGCCACCTGATACTATACGATTAGCCTCAGGGAAACATGGTGCAACAATGGCAACAAAATCCTCTCCTAAAGCATCTAAAAAGGCATCGGTTTCACTTCCTAAGTTGCCTCTTAAGGTGCTATCAATACGTTTGGAATATACCCTTATCTTTTGGTTTTTTAGAAGTTTTGCAACATTATATACCCGATTATAAGCAATGGAAGAGTCGATTGCTCTACTGTCAGTGGGATATATAATACAGTCGCTGTCAGATAATAATTTTAGATCTAATCGCTCTGTATTTAATACTGTGTACGCGTTATAATTAGAGTTTTTTAACAATACCCCGGTGGCATTGGCACCAGTTAAGTCATCTGCAATCACTACACATTCTGCCATATATGTCCTCCTATTAAATTAAAATATGGACAAGTCCAAGTATGCAGACTTGAAATTAAACAAAGGATTTAGTAATTTTTAGTATTACCTTCTTGCAATTTAATATACGGTATAAGCACTAACAGAATTATTCCAAATATTATCTAATAAAAAATTAGGATAGAATAATTTATATTAAAAAAATGGCTCTTTCATGTTAACAAGGAAGGATTTCTTCCCATCATGAAAGAACCATATTTTGGTTACCAAATTCTATCTTATTATAATTCCTCTGCCACTCCTAAAACTGCGATACCTATCATAACCATTATAATTAAAGTATAGTGCAATCTGCTTAGTTTTTCCTTCAAAAATATTCGAGATAGAATAACAGATACTATGCTGTATGATGCAATCATTGGTGCTGCAATGACAGCATTATTTGACATGGCATATACATAAAAGAATTGTCCTGCTGTTTCAAAAACCGCAGCAGAGATTCTAACTGGTTGCTTGAGCGGATTGTATTTTTGTTTTTTAATTACAAGAAGATAAAACAAAGCTATAATGGCATATATAAACCAAGTAAACTCATATGCTAAAAGCGCAGCATCCTCACCAATTAATTGTAGTTCATCTAGATAGATGCCATCTGCCGTGGTTCCAATAGCATCAATTATAGCGTATAAAATAGGAAATATTATGGCTAATACACCGATTTGGTACTTGGGATTAACCTGAATATTTTCTGCCTTTTGGGCGGTAGCCTGTAATTTTTTTTCTAAAATAGCCAATCCTATAACGCCAGCAGTTATTAATATAATTCCTGCAATACTTACAATATCCAATTTCTGAGGAAATAAAATAATAAGTAGTATGGCTGTTATAGCTCCTGATGAATTCTGTACCGGTGAAGAGATGGACAACTCAATATAACGTAGCCCCCAATAACCAATAAGCATAGATAAGATATAGAAAAATGATACTGGTAAATAAATAACAATATCAAAGGGATCAAAATGGATGCCCTTAACAAGCATGTATAAGATAGCATGAATACCCATTACAAGACCAACCATAATGCCAATCTTTATGGCGCTGTATCTGTCCTTGCTGTCTGCCCCTTTCTTATAGAATAAGTCAGCCACACCCCATGATAGGGTAGTTAGTAAAGCAAATAGAAACCACATAGTATTAAACTCCTTATGTAATAAATTTGTGTAAATGTAAAATATCATATAGCCATTTATACTTTCTAGTATAATGTAAATGATATCAAAACGGTATAATTATATACAATAACCAGCTCTTAGTCTATATAATTTATTAATCAGAAGCAAAAAAATATGATTCATCCTAGCCATGGACTATTTTATTGTAAAATAAAGAAAAATTTTACAATGCAAAAAGACAGATTCTTCATAGGATGAAGAATCTGTAAAACTGTGCCAAGCTTGCCTGACTCTATTTATTTAAAAGGAAAATTCTCTAAATTGCCAAATATTACTTATCTGGATTTTACATTGGCATAGTTAGCCTCTACTATATCCCAGTTAATAACCTCAAAGAAATTCTTAATATAATCTCCACGGAGATTCTTATATTTTAAATAGTAAGCATGCTCCCACACATCAATTCCTAAGATAGGAGTCCACTCTCCATGGCTCTCAATAATGGGGTTATCTTGGTTTGGACTGGAGCTAATCTGCAAATCACCATTCTCATTGGCCGATAGCCATGCCCATCCTGATCCGAATCTATTGGCGGCAGCAGTGGATAGTTTATCCTTAAAATTATCATAACTGCCAAAGTCTTTATCAAGTTGCTTAGCCAAAGCTCCTACGGGTCTATTACTTCCACCTGGCTTCATTGATGCAAAGTATAAATTATGATTATAATAACCACCACCGTTATTTCTTATAGAGTTTCTTATATCCTCGTCGGAAATAATAGTTAGATCCTTAAGTAAATCCTCAATAGATAAATCTCTTAGATGAGGAAGCTTATCCACTGCACCATTAAGATTGTTAGTATAAGCAGCGTGATGCTTAGAATAATGTGTATTCATTGTCAGTTCATCAATATAGGGCTCCAGGGCATTAAAGTTATAGTTTAATTCAATTTGTTTATACATAGTTTTGTCCTCCTTAAAATAAATCTAATATCTATTGGTTACAACTTATAAAAATTAAATAACAAATCTTATCTTTTAGAATATAAAATAGCTATATAGATTGCATACAATTTAATTGTAAACATATTATTGCACATAATAAATGAAAATGCAAGAGGTAAATTAAAAATATTTATTTTTTTAATGCATAGATATAATTTTATAATAATCTGCCAAATGGAATGCCATGAGCAAAGTAGAATACTGCTTGCCATTAACTTGATATAATCTCATAGATATATTGACTATGGATGCATAATGATGGTAAATTATCAATAGATATTAATTAATCTATCTAAATCCAAAGAAAATATTGATTGTAGAGAAAGGTAAGGAGGATTCCATGAAGCATAATTGTAATGGTAATCACGACTGCAATGACAATCATAATCACAACTGTGGCTGTAATCATAATAGTCAAGATAAACATAACTCGTGTATAAATATTGTCCCTATTTTTAATCATTTGGAGGATGCCCAGAAGGATGAAATCTACAAATTAATTAATTCTGTAAAATATAAAAAAGGTGAATTGTTATATCGAGCTGGTGAAGTAGCAGATTCGCTATATGTTGTAAGTAGTGGCAGAATTAAAAGATACAGATTATCAGAATCAGGCAAGGAACAATTAATTCAAATACTAAGAGTAGGAGATTTCACTGGAGAACTAGCCTTATTTAGTGAAACCATAAACGAAGCATATGCAGAGGCCATGGAAGAAACATGGGTATGCACAGTAAAGCGATCTGATTTTCATAAGCTTTTACTTAAGTATCCATCAATTTCCCTAAAGATATTAAATGAATTTTCCAATCGATTAGAACAGTCAGAAAAGCAGACAACTAGGGTATCTACAGAAAGGGTTGAGACAAGGATCGCCTTGTATCTTGCTGAATATGCTGAGGATAAGGATTCATTGGAGTTTAAATTGCCTATGAGTAGAAAAGATTTGGCATCTTATCTGGGAACGACCCCAGAGTCTATCAGTCGTAAATTATTAGAGCTAGAAGAGGCACAGCTTATTATACAAAAGCCTCAAAGCAGAATAAAAATACTTGATCTAGAAGGTCTAAAGCTAGTCTAGAATAAAAAAAAGCATATCATCCTAACTTATAGGATGATATGCTTTTTTATATGAAATTTGCCAGCAAAACTGATCGCCTTCGGTGCGAGAGTTTCACCAACGAACTCTTTTATAACTGAACAGGAAGGTTCAAGTTATTTATGATAGCTTTAATAAGTTTTGTTGCAAAATTTTGTATAATAGAGTATTATAAATCTAGTTGTTTTTTATAAAAATAATAGAATGAATCTATATGTTTTGTGCTAAATGCCAATATGGATTTAATAATCATGGGATAGGAGATGACTATGGATTATCAAGGACATAGACTAAGGCATGAATATAAATACTATATTAATAGCTTCGTCTACCATGTACTGAGAGAACGTTTTCGACATGTCCTAGGTGCTGACCCTAATATGGAGAACGAAGATGGGTACATAATTAGTAGTATATATTTTGATGACCTTTATGGCTCAGCTGTTAATGAAAAGCTAGCTGGTGTAAGATTTAGAAAGAAATACAGGATAAGGCTTTATAATTATCAAGATGATGTTATAAAGTTAGAGTGTAAAAGTAAATACAATAATTATATTTCTAAAGTGGGGGTTTCCCTATCAAGGGCAGAATATGATAGCATCCTTAATGGAGATTATGAGTTCCTGCTATCTAGAAAGGAAGATTTATGCCATGAGGTGTATGGGGAATATGTAACCAAAAGGCTAAGCCCAGTGACCACTGTGGAGTATCAAAGAGAGGCCTATGTTCATCAATTAGGAAATGTAAGATTGACATTTGACAAAAAGCTTTCTGCTTCTATAGGGTCCGTAGATATCTTTGACAAAGGGTATGAGACAGTTCGGGTTCCCATACAAGAAGCTATGATATTAGAGGTAAAATATGATGATTATATTCCAGATTACATATGGAAGATATTCCAATCAGAGGGCATGCAAAACTGTGCTATATCAAAATATGTTATGTGTAGAGATATTAATAGAAAGGTGAGAATAATATGAAGACATTTTCAGATATTTTTAAAAAGAGTTTTTTGAAGGATGCTTCAATGGATTTGGATTTTTATAATGTTATTATGGCTTTGCTTGCTGCTTTTATCTGCGGTATGATTATCTTTTTTGTATACAAGTTTTTTTATAGGGGTGTCTTGTATAGCCATACTTTTAACATATTACTAGTATTTGCCTGTATGATTACAGCATTTATTGTATTAACCATCAGTTCAAATATTGCACTATCCTTAGGTATGGTAGGTGCATTGTCTATTGTAAGATTCCGTACAGCTGTAAAGGAACCACTGGATACAGGGTTTTTGTTTTTTGCCATTGCCATAGGCATAACCTGTGGAGCAAGTCTATATCTTATGTCTTTGGTTTGTACAATCTTCATATCATTTATATACATATTATTAGTTCATTTAAAACAAAGGGCAAATGTCTTCCTCTTTATCCTCAAATATAACAAGGCTGTTAGTGAAGATGTAGAGAAGGAATTAACAAACCTAAAATATTCTCTTAAGAATAAGACTATTATGGATGATAGGGTAGAATTGATTGTTGAGTTAAAGCTAAGAGCAAAGGATACTACAAACTTCGTATCAACCCTATCTCAGTTAGATGGAGTACATAGTGCTACCTTAATAAATTACAATGGAGATTTCGCGTGCTAATTTGTAACCTATAGTACATATAAGTTGGAGGAACAGATATGAGAACTAAGGTGCTATTATTATTAATCTTATCTACTGTAATATTACTTTTTGCATGCAGTAAAAAAGAGGATAATTTGTCAGATGTTTTAGCTAATAAGGAAGTGACCAATAATTCCGAAGAAGATGAAGATAAAAATAATATAGAGAAATATGAGGAAACCCAGGCAGAAAATCCTACAGAAGTAGATCCTACAGAAGTAGATTCTGAGGAAGAAATCTCTAAGGTTGATGAAGAAGAAAAATCCATAGGGGAGAAACCTATAGAAGATAAACCCCAAGAGGATAAGTCTATAGAAGAATCCCCAGAAGCTAATGAGGAAAAACCCCAAGAGGAAGAACCTAAGGAAGAAGAGCCTCCATTAGCCAATGAGGAGAAAGCTCAAGAGGATAAACCTATAGAGGAAGAGCCTCCATTCGCCAATGAGGAGAAACCTCAAGAGGATAAACCTATAAAGGAAGAGCCTCCATTAGCCAATGAGGAAAAACCCCAAGAGGATAAACCTATAGAGGAAGAGCCTCCATTAGCCAATGAGGAGAAAGCCCAAGAGGATAAACCTATAAAGGAAGAGCCTCCAGTAGCCAATGAGGAAAAACTCCAAGAGGATAAACCTATAGAGGAAGAGCCTCCATTAGCCAATGAGGAGAAAGTCCAAGAGGAAGAACCCCAAGAGGAAGAATCCCCAGTAGCTGAAGAGGAGAAACCTAAAAAAGAAGAACCTAAAAAAGAAGAACCTAAAAAAGATACAGTAAAGAAAACTGTTGTTATAGATGGTTATAATCTAACAGATTCAGTTAACGGTACATCTCTTAAGGATGCCTATAATGATTATTTTAAGATAGGTGTAGGACTCAATGGCTATAACATACAAACAGACACTCTCCAATCAGCAGCCATGTCTGAGATTATAAAATATCATTTTAATAGTGCAACTTATTCAAATCTAATGAAGCCTTCCTATCTGTTAGATCAGAATGCAAGCATTAGAAACTATGAAAATGGTATCGATCAGCCAGTAGTGAATTTCTCTTCCTGTATCAAGGGACTAGAATTTTGTAAGGAGAATAATATTCAGATGCGTGGCCATACCTTGGTTTGGCATAATCAGGTACCTGAATGGTTTTTTAGAGAAGGATATAAATCCGATGGTGCCTTTGTTGATAGGGATACAATGCTCGTTAGATTAGAAAGCTTTATTATGCAAGTCTTAACCTTTACCCAGGTAAGATACCCTGGTGTAATATACTGTTGGGATGTAGTAAATGAAGCTGTTGAAATTGCACCAGGAAGCTACGAGAATAAATCCGGCTTTAACATAAGAACAAAGTATGGCAATAACCAGGAAAATCTTTGGCATAAGATTGTCGGAGTAGATTACGTAGAAAAATCCTTTGAGTATGCAAGAAAATATGCTGATAAAGATGTAAAGTTATTTTATAATGATTATAATACCTTCCAACCTGATAAGACAGCAAAAATATATGAACTAGCCTCTTATTTGAAGAGTAAGGACTTAATAGATGGCATTGGAATGCAAGGATATATGAGTCTTGGTTATCCAGGAATAGAATCCGGGGGTCACAATATTAAGACTGCGATTACTAAATTCGCTGAGCTGGATCTGGAAATTCATATTACAGAGTTAAGTATAAGCAGTGATAATAACAAAAGGGACTCAATGGAAAAGCAAGCCAAGAGATACGAAACATTGTTTAAGCTTTTAGTAGATATGGATACAGCAAGTGGAAAGTCTGCTAATATAACCAGCGTTACGGTATTTGGTTTGATGGATGAATATATGTTCTACTCTGACGATACAAACTATTCTAGATTATTTGATAAAAAACTTCAACCAAAAACATCATTCTACAGTATCCTATCTGTAGTCGAGTAAACATAACATATGCTTTGACATAATGATAATGGGTGTGCATGATATGAAACATATACACACCCATTATCTTATCATTATGTCAAAGCATAATTAATTATTTAATTGGAATATATTTTTTTTCTTCAAGTTTTACATCACTTTTATCCTTGGGAAATGTCAGTGTTAAAACTCCATTTTCAAATGAAGCCTTGAAATCTTTTTCCTTCAAATCATTGCCTACATAAAAGCTTCTTTCGCAACTACCACAATAGCGTTCCCTGCGAATGTACTTACCCTTATCATTCTTTTCGTCTTTTGTTTCCATTTTCTTAGCAGCAATAGTCAGATATCCCTTCTTAAGTGTTGCAGTGATATCTTCCTTGTTATAACCGGGAAGTTCCACTTCAAGCTGATATTTATCTCCTAAGTCCTTAATATTAGTATTCATCATTCTTCCCCTTGTCATGGGAAATGCCGCAAAAGATGGTAGTCTGAACGTATCATCGAATCCGTTAAAGAAGTCATCTAAAAAGTTATTGTTTAAAATACTTGGTAATAACATATTTATACCTCCTAATTTGATTTTGTTTTAAAGCTGTTCGGACAATTCTAAAACAACTATCTGTTCTATAAGTACTATAACACCTATAATTTGATATGTCAAGGCCTAATCACAAAAAAATCACAATTAACATAAATAATTAAAAATTACTTAATTATATGGATATATACTTGAAAAATTTTCTAAAAGCGAGTATAAATGAGTTAGTTGCTAAAAAATAGTGTATAATATATGTAATGTTAAAAAGTACTAATATGCTAGATAAAAGTGTAGCTTAGTAATAAGACATAAGACATTAGTAAGATCAAGGAGGAGCTATTATGCCTAATCTTAAGAAAGATAGATTGTTATTTATATTGAATCCTATAGCTGGTAGGACTCACGGTAAGAAGGGCTTGCATAATGCTATAGAGATACTAAAGGAACATTATAATATAGTTATGAAAAAGACAGATTCGAAGGGACATGCTACTGAACTTGTATTAGAATATGGTGACAAGTATGATTTGATAGTATGTAGCGGTGGTGATGGAACCTTAAATGAAGTTATTTCTGGCATAATGCAACTAGAAAAAAAGGTACTCTTAGGATATATTCCATCAGGAACAACTAATGATTTTGCCAGTAGTTTAAATATTTCCAACCATATGGATGTGGCTGCAATGTCCATTATAAATGGAACTCCCCGGACCATAGATATTGGATTGTTTGGTGAAAAAAGATATTTTTCGTATATTGCTTCCTTTGGTGCATTTACTGGAACTTCCTATTCTACACCACAATCCTATAAGAATTTGATCGGACATCTAGCATATATATTGGAAGGTATGAAAGACATTCCAAATATTAGGCCTTATCATCTCCGTGTTGAAGCAGGTGGTATGACCTATGAAGGTGATTATTTGTTTGGAGCTGTCAGTAACTCTGTATCTATTGGAGGGCTTTTAAAGCTGGATATCAATGATGTGGATTTAAATGATGGTTTATTTGAAATTCTCTTAATTAAGAATCCCAAAACACCAATAGAGCTTAGCAGAATTTTAAATTCTATAAGAAAGAGGGAGTATAAGGATAAGTCGATTCAATTTATTAAGGCACCAGAAGCAACTTTTTATATGGATGAACCGATTCCTTGGTCTATTGATGGAGAATACGAGAATGGTTGTAGCAAAGTTACGATACAAAACATTCCTCATGCCATAAGGATTCTAGTATAATAATTTGAAATCTGTATGAAATAAGCTTATAATATCAATAGGGTTTATATGGTAACAAAGGGGTAAGGAGAATATTATATAATGGATAAACTAGATTATGAATCTGAATTAGAGGAACACTTAGGTACAGCTGATTTAACGTCTGGCCTGGTAAAAGGAAAGGTTAAAAAAATACTGATGCTTAGCGGTGGGATTATACTTGTTTTAACTTTATTATTTATGTGGGTGATATTTACCAAAAGCGGACGTAGCCTTATATATAAGATTGCAGGTAAGGCTATATATACAGGACTAGATACAGATGATGATATGGAATCAAGCTCTGTAATAACACCCTTAAATAAACAAGATAATTATAAAGATAATATAACCGATGATAGTAATAAGGCCAATAATAAAACTACCAATAAAGCCTCTAATAATAAGGAAGATAAGGATACTAGTAATCTAGTAATTCCAAGGAAGAAAACAGAACCTAGATGTGAGGACTATGTCAGCAATTATCTTATACTTGGCATAGAAGAAATTAAGAATGCTAAGAATACTGATACTATGATGATAGCATCTATTAATACAAAAGATAATAGCATCAAGCTTACATCCTTGCTTCGTGATACATATATAGAATCGGATAATTGTAATCCTAATAAGTTAAATGCTTTCTATTCCCTTGGTGGAGCAGGTGGGCTAGTAGAACTTATAGAGGAGAAGTACCGAATTGATATAGATGGTTATGCATCTATTAACTTTGAGTCTTTTGAGAAGATTATAGATTACCTAGGTGGTATCTCTATTGAACTTGGAGTAGCTGAGGCTGAATATCTAAATACAACAAATTATATATCCAATCCTAAATATCGTAATGTGAAACCAGGTTGGAATCTTTTAAATGGTAACCAAGCTCTTGGTTACTGCCGTATACGTATGGTAGAAACTCTTGGGGGAGCAACAGATGATTATGGAAGGACACTTCGCCAACGGAGGGTATTAAGTGCTATTTTCAACAAATACAAATCAAAGAATATATTTAGTTTAATCTCTATATCAAAGAATGTTTTAGGTTATGTAAAAACCAATGTAACCCAGAGCCAGATTGAAAAAGCCCTAGAAGATATTGTTGAGAATAAGATATCTAAGATGGATACTATGCGGGTCCCATGTAATGGACTATATGAAGCTCCATTAGAGTATAATGGTATAACATATCCATTAGTTCTTGATTGGGATGCTAATGTTATGGAATTATACAAATTCATATATCTTGATAATCATGAACAAGCGAAAGCCAATCTAGAAAAATATAGATAGCTATTTTTTACGTTTCTTTTTATTCTTAGGACTAGTAATTGCCATTGGAGGGGAGGAATAGCTATTGACTCTTTTACGTAGTTGCTCCCCTTGCTTTTTCGCTATAAAATTACCAAGCTTTTGATTCTTCTCAATAAATTTACAACCATAAAGAAAGGAATTTAAATTAGGTAAAAACTCCTTTCTTAATATCTTGCCAGATAAGCTTATAATGTGATTATTATCTTTTAGCTTTAAGCGAATGGTTCTATCTGTTTCCAGTTCTTCTTTTGTTATAAAAGCCACACCGGTTTCGCTAAGGTCTTTCACCAATACAGATAAAGCTATGGGTCCAGAAGCGGTGTTAATATATACAGGCATATCCTCACCTATGTATATTCTATAGGCATCTCGTCGGTTATATGGTTTTCCTTGACCACTTAAATCAATCTTGTGATAAATACCATTATCATATTTTACTAATTTAATAGTAATATCATCCCACATAAATATTTTATTATTGATATTAACAATAAGACGTAGCAAACAATCATCATCAAAACCAATAGTTTGTTCGTTAAATGTAATTGGTTCAACTAATAAAGAATCATGTATTATTATGACAACTCTACTACGAAAAGACATAGAGTGATTTTTTAATTTTACTTCCAGATCAATATTTGCCCCTTGTGGGATATCATTTATGTACAAAGTCTTCCCTCCTAATATGTTACTAAGCAACCATTGTAAGTATATGACATAATGGCTAAATATTCAACATATATATATATTATTCGATATATTTTTAAGATTGACTTACATTTATTATATTATTACAATGATAGAAATTCAATAATAATATATATATTTAAATGAGGAGGATGTTTTAATGAAGTTTACAAAGATGCAAGGATGCGGAAATGATTATATATATGTGGACTGTACCAAGGAAAAGATTGAAAATGCCCCTCAAGTAGCCGTCAAAGTCAGCGATAGGCATTTTGGAATCGGATCTGATGGTTTAATACTAATTAAGCCTTCCGATAAGGCGGATTTTTTTATGGATATGTATAATAGTGATGGCTCTAGAGGTAAGATGTGTGGTAACGGGATTCGCTGTGTAGGAAAGTATGTATATGATATGGGCTTAACTGATAAGAAACAGCTTAGGATAGAAACCTTAAGTGGTATCAAGAAGCTTGATCTAACTATAAAGGATGGGCAAGTATCCTTAGTTACTGTTGATATGGGTTATCCGTTATTTTTACCTAAGGATATACCAGTTATTTCGGATAAAGATATGTTAGTGAATGAGCCAATTATAGTAGGGGGCAAAGAGTATAGAATTACTTGCCTATCGGTTGGCAATCCCCATGCTGTAGTTTTTGTTAAAAATACAGATGATTTACCTCTTGATATAATTGGACCACAGTTTGAGAATCATGAAATATTTCCTGATAGGGTTAATACAGAGTTCGTAGAAGTTATAAATCGTAATCATATTAAGATGCGGGTATGGGAAAGAGGTTCAGGCGAAACTCTAGCCTGTGGTACCGGTGCTTGTGCCAGCGCAGTGGCAAGTGTACTAAACAACCTTACTGATAATGAAGTAAAAGTATCATTATTGGGTGGGGACTTGTATATTGAATACAATCGTGAAGAGAACATTGTATATATGACAGGCGAAGCTGTAACAGTATTTACTGGACATATAGATATATAAATGGCAAGGTCCATTGACTTGTTATCTTTTACCTAAAATGATATACTATTTTTATTAGATTTACGGAGGTATAGGATAAAATGATATATCCATTTAAGCTGGAAAAGGGCTTTAATATAGGTGTAACAGCAACATCATCAGGCTATGATAATGACATTGACTTTAGGAGGCTAGATAGTGCAATTTCTCACTTTGAAGAATTGGGCTATCCTGTGATTGTAACACAAAATGTTCGGAGCAGTTATAAAGGAAGAAGCTCTGATGGCAGGACAAGAGCAAAGGAATTAATGGAACTAATTACAGATCCTGAGATAAGAGTAATCTTTGCCGCCAGTGGAGGAGATTATCTTGTGGAAATGCTTTCCTATATAAACTTTGATCTAATAGCAAAAAACCCAAAATGGGTTCAGGGTTTTTCAGATACAACAGGACTTACCTTTACAATAACAACAAATCTTGATATTGCCACCATATATTCATATAATTTTGGAACCTTTGGTATGGAGAATTGGCATCATTCCCTGCTTAATAATACTCGAATACTTGAAGGTCAGGATATAACTCAAAAGAGTTTTGAACACTTCCAGGACGGATATTATAAGAGAATAACTGGTCTTGAAGGGTTTGTACTTGAAAAGAATGTAGAATGGAAAAATATAATGTCAGGCCAAGTGGATGATAATAATGAGATTAACTTACATGGTCGAGCCTTAGGTGGATGTTTGGATTGCCTTTTAAATCTTGTGGGTACGAGATTTGATAAAACTAAAGAATTCATAGAAAGATATCGGGATGATGGTATCTTGTGGTTTCTTGAAAGCTATGACCTTAATAGTGAGGCATTGTACCGAGGACTTTGGCAGCTTAAGGAAGCTGGATGGTTTAACCATGCTGTGGGCTTTATATTTGGACGCCCTGCTATGTTTGGAAGCCAATATGATATATCCTATGAAGAAAGCGTTTGCTCTGCTCTTAAAGAATTAAATCTACCGATTATTCTGGAGGCTGACATTGGTCATAAACCACCGCAATTTACGATGATTAACGGGGCATTAGCTAGGGTTAATAGTAAAAATAATAAAGGTACAATTATTTTTGAAAGAAGGTAATGATTTGCATAGAAAAAAACTTCTATATCCCTTACTATTTTTTATTGGAACTCTCATATATCTAGAGTTACTTGTTCATTTGTACTTATACAAAGCTATAGATAGCAAAATAATTTACCCGATTATATTTACAATCCCCATAGGATGTTTATTCACATTTGTTTCTGGAATATTAGATGAATTTGGGAACAGGCTTATAATGTGGGCGATTACATCTATTACTTGTTTGGTTTTTTCAGTGCAGTTGGTCTATTATAATATATTCAAGGTGTATTTCTCATTTCAGTCTCTTGGTATGGCTAATGATGCACTGACAGAATTTACAGACGATGTAAATCATGCCATAAAAACAAATCTGTTTCCAATATTGCTAATAATGATCCCTCTGGTGGTTTTATATTATTTGATTAAATATGTGTTCATATGTGAAAAGAGAGATATCAAGGAGGATATCTATCTTTTTGTTGGTGTTTTATTTTTTCACCTTATTGCTTTGCTTATACTTCCCTTCCACGGAAAAAATGATTATAGCCCTTATGATTTATATTATAACAGCAAGGTTCCTGAATTAAGTGGGCAGCAGCTGGGGATTCTTACCTTAACTAGATTTGACCTTTCAGGTTTATATGAGGATGATGAGTTGGTCTTGGCTGATACCAACTCTGTAATTAGTCCCAAACCTACAATCATACCTGATACTACTGTAACTAAGCCTAATAATCCCCATAAGCAAGTTGCACCAACTTCAAGTATTCCAAATGAGCAAGCCTCACCAACTCCTAACACACCCCTACCAACAGCTACACCTAGTCCGACGCCTATACCCATTGACACATCACCAAATATTATGAATATTGATTTTAAAGAATTGGCAGAGAATGAAGATGATAATATAATTAGTACCATTCATAATTATTTTGCCGCTGAAACCCCTACTAATAAGAACGAATATACAGGTATGTTTAAGGGATATAACCTTATTATGATAACTGCAGAGGGTTTTTCTCCCTATGCCGTTCATAAGGAAGTGACACCTACCTTATATAAGTTAACTAATGAAGGTTTTATATTTACCAACTTTTATACTGCTCTTTGGCAAACCAGTACCAGTGACGGAGAATATGTGGCAATGACAGGTCTTATACCTGTTGGAACAAGAAGCATGTATCATTCTAGGAATAATTTGATGCCCTTTGCCTTGGGTAATCAATTTAACCTATTAGGTTTAAATAGTAGGGCCTATCATAATCACACTTATACCTACTATGAGAGAGATAGGACTTATCCTAATCTGGGTTATTCATATAAAGGATTAGGAAATGGCTTGGTTCTTGATTCAAAAGTCTGGCCAGCTTCTGATTTAGAAATGATAGAGCACACAGTAGATGAATTTACTGGTGAAGAACCCTTTCATGTATATTATCTTACTGTCAGTGGCCATATGAATTACACATTTGTAGGTAATAGCATGTCTTACAAAAACAAGGATCTAGTTAAGGATTTGCCTTACTCATCCGATGCTAGGGCATATATTGCCTGTCAAATTGAGCTAGATAGGGCCCTGGAAGAATTAATAAATAGATTAACAGAAGCCGGGGTAGTAGATAATACAGTCATAGCTTTAAGTGCTGATCATTATCCTTATGGATGGGAGAAGGAAAGATTAGATGAATTGGCAGGTCATGTGGTAGATCCGAATTTTGAAGTGTATAGAAATCATTTTATTTTATGGAATCCAGGGATTGAAACACCAATCATTATAGATAAGCCAGCTTCAAGTCTTGACATACTTCCTACCCTAAGTAACCTTTTTGGACTTACCTATGATTCAAGGCTGCTTATGGGCCGAGATATTTTTTCAGATGCAGAACCTCTGGTGATTTTAAATAACCGAAGTTTTATTACAGATAAGGTTATGTTTAATTCTGCAACCGGTGAAGTTATTAAGTTAACCGACGAAAAACTTCCAAAGAACTATGTAAAGAATATCAACAATATAATCAAGAATAAGTTTACCATATCAAAAAGCATAGTAAAGTATGACTATTACCGTTATGTTTTTCCTAATTACCCAGAGAGTTTTAATTAATTCATTCTTGAAAATATTTTTATATTACAGATGGATAAATATTTGCTTTATAACAGAGTATAAAAAGTAGATATATTTAAAATCTCAGAAGGTTTATATAAAAATCTTGAAATGAGGGAAAAGATGCATATTAACAAAGATAATTTCACCTATATTGCCAATGCAGTTAAGTTATCTTTTACAGATAAAGATGAGAAGCAAATTACTAAAGAGTTAAATAAGATGCTTGAATATATTGACACCATGAAGGAACTAGATACCAGTAATGTCAAGCCTTTGACCCATGTGCTTCCACAAACTAATGTCTTTAGGGAAGATGAAGTCATATGTTATGATACAAGTGGTCAACTTAATTCTGAGATTGATAAGATTAAGGTATTAAGGGATTAGGGTTTGGAGGGTTAAGATGATTAATGACATTACATCAATGGAAGCACTGCGGCTGGCAAGAAAGATTAAAGATAAAGAGTTGTCAGTAATAGAAGTGTTAAGAACACAACTAAATGCCGTATATGAAAGGGAGCCACTATATAATAGCTATATTACTATAATGGAGGATGAAGCATATAGACAAGCAAAGTTCGTTCAACAAAGGATTGATACCGGTGGATTAGCTGACTCTCCATTGGCGGGAGTTTTAGTTGCTATAAAAGATAATATATGTACAAAATCAGTAAGAACAACCTGTGCCTCAAAAATGCTTGAGGAATTTATACCAAGCTATGATGCTACAGTCATTGAGAGACTTAAAGAAGCAGGGGTAATTCTTATTGGGAAAGTTAATTTAGATGAGTTTGCCATGGGAGGCACCACTACAAGCTCTTATTTTGGGGCCACAAAGAATCCTTGGAATGTTAAGCATGTACCGGGAGGTTCAAGTGGTGGCTCTGCTTCCGTAGTAGCTGCTGAGGAAGCCTATATATCCTTGGGCTCTGACACAGGGGGCTCCATAAGGCAACCAGCATCATTTTGTGGCGTAGTGGGGATTAAGCCCACATATGGAACAGTATCTAGATATGGTTTGATACCCTTTGCTCCTTCCCTAGATCAGATAGGACCTATTGGTAGATGTGTTTCTGACTGTGTGGCTATGTTGGAAGTGATTTCAGGACATGATCCCAAAGATTCGACATCCATAAGAAAAAAGAATTATTCATATAGAGAAGCTCTTGTTGATGATATAAAAGGCATGAGGATAGGCATTCCAAAGCTTTATCTTGATGAAGGTTTAGATGATGATGTTCACAAGAAATTTACTGAGGTGGTAAAAACATATAAGGGTCTGGGAGCTGATGTGGAATTTTTTGATATGAATGTACTTAGGTATTCTCCCCAAGCCTATTTCGTAATATCATGTGCGGAAGCTACATCAAGCTTATCAAGATTTGATGGTTTAAAATATGGTTATGGAATTGAAGAATATGAAGGAATCCAAGAGCTATATATCAAATCAAGAAGTGAAGCTTTTGGAGATGAGGTAAAGCGTAGAATTATGCTAGGGGCATTTACTCAAAGCCCTGGCAAATATGAAGACTATTATAATAAGGCAAGAAAGATTAGAAGGTTAATATATCAGGCCTATGAAGAAGCCTTTGAAAAATACGATGTTCTACTAAGCCCAGAGCAAATAAAAACTGCTCCTCCACTAAATTATAAGGTTAATGATCCTAAGGAAAAGCATCAATCAGAGATGCTTAATGCATCTGTGAATTTGGCAGGTCTTCCTGCTGTTTGTCTTCCTTGTGGTCAAGATAGAAATGGTCTGCCGATTGGTATTCAATTGATTGCCAAGCAGTTTGGTGAGAAGAATATTATTCGGGCAGCTTATGCATTTGAACAGACAAGGCCATATGAGAGACCTTCTATATTAACATAATAATAAATGATAATTACTTTGTGTTTTAATGGGAGAATAAGTCATGAAAGAATATGAATTAGATATTGGCTTGGAGGTACATGTTGAATTATCTACTGCCTCTAAGATTTTTTGTGCTTGCTCTACTAAGTTTAGCCTTGAAGCTAATAGCAGTTGTTGTCCTGTATGTACCGGAATGCCAGGCACACTGCCGGTCCTTAATAAAAAGGCTGTAGAGTATGGGGTGGCGGTGGGACTTGCTCTTAATTGTACTATTACAAGGGATACAATGTTTGACAGGAAAAATTACTACTATCCTGATCTTCCTAAGGCATATCAAATATCTCAGTTATACTATCCCCTAGCACAAAAGGGTAAGGTAATAATTAATGAATCAGGCCAGGAGAAGATTATTAGAATCCATGAGTTACACTTAGAAGAAGATGCTGGTAGATTACTTCATGATTGGGAAAAAGATAAAACTTATATTGACTATAATCGTGCCGGCATTCCCCTTATTGAAATTGTAACTGAAGCTGACATGCATTCTGCAGATGAAGTTCTGGCCTTCTTAGATAAATTAAAGTCAATCTTACAATATCTTGGTGTATCTGACTGCAAGATGGAAGAAGGTTCTATTCGAGTTGATCTAAATCTATCAGTTAGAGAAGCTGGTGCCATAACCCTTGGTACCAGAACAGAGATGAAGAACATAAACTCATTTAAAGCCATAGCTAGAGCTATAGAGAGTGAAAGTGCCAGACAGATAGAGATTTTAAGAAATGGTGGTCAAGTGGCACTAGAGACCAGACGCTGGGACGATGTAAGTAATGAAAGTATTAGGATGAGGGCAAAGGAGAATATAGAGGACTATCGTTATTTTCCTGATCCTGATATACCCCCACTTATTATATCTTCAGACTGGATAGATGAGATTAAGGCTAGGCTACCGGAGTTTAGGGATGAAAAAATATTTCGTTTTCAGAGAGATTATGATATCTCTTTGTATGATGCAGAAGTTCTTACCTCATCTAAGAAAATAGCTGATATATTTGAAGAGACTGCCAAGCTTTGCCATATGCCAAAGGAAGTCTCTAATTGGCTGATGGTAGAGGGTATGCGTATTATCAGAGCAAATGAAATGGATGTATGGGATATTGATTTTAATCCTGATAATTTGGCTAAGCTGATTTTGATGGTAGATAAAGGCCAGATTAATCGCACCATTGCAAAAGAAGTGTTTGAGGAAATATTTCTAAAAAATATTGATCCCGAAGTATACGTTAATAAGCACGGATTAGGGATTATATCAGATGATAAGATACTTGGCAGTGCCGCCCTAAGGGTAATTAATAATAATCCCAAGTCAGTATCTGATTATAAGCAAGGCAAGGCAAAAGCCTTGGGATACCTTATGGGTCAGACTATGAAAGAATTGAATGGAAGAGCAGATCCCTCCCTGGTAAGAAAAATTCTTTTAGAACTTTTACAATAATCATTGTTATACTTATGAATTTGTAATATAATTACATCATCATTGGATTGGAGGTGCATTATGAAAGATAGACGAAGAGATAAAAGGATGTCAATTAATTTGTCCTTAGAAATTAACGAACTATATAAGCAAGACTATGTTAAAGTATTAAATATTAACGCTCCAATAAAAGTTTTGGATATTTCAAAATCTGGGATAGGCTTTAGCTCGGAGAGTAAACTACCCCTAGGTTATTATTTCAATGCAAATATCAACCTAGGAGATAAAGAAACTCTTCGTACTGTTGTGAAAATAATCCGTAGTCAGCCCATTGATGATAAGCAAACCATGTATGGATGCGAATTTGTAGGTATGGCAGAAATTCTTTCATATGTTTTTGATGCCTATGATGATAAGCAGGTGTCTACGCTCTAATATCAAAGGAATGACGGTATACCATATGCTCCTTAACATCTTGCTCCAATATATCAGTAATAAAATCTGGTTTTCCTCTGGAGACTTCAGTCTTTGCTTGAAGAGTATAGCCTTTTAATGAAAGTAGATTAATTAACTGGTTTATATGTTCTTTAATAATATGTTCAGACTCTTTCTCTAGATAAAATACTGCTTGTACATATCTATCTTTCATGGTCATATGAATATCTAATGGCCCCAGATTAGCCATGTCAAGGTGAAGAAGAAGGCTAATTTGCTCTGTTAAATCAAGAGCTTGCTTCTTTTTTGAGAATACATATAATTCACCATGGGCATCTTGTCCTAGTAGACGGATGGGTAGCTGGACATATAAAAATAAATTATTCAAATCTCTCATAAACTGCAGATTTTCCTGCAGTTTATTTAATGAAGATTTCACACTGCTAATATCGGAACTTTTACTATTTGTTGAAAGCTCCTGTAAACTTTCTAAATCATTTTCTAATCTTCTAAAATACTCAGTAACCTTATTGGAAGTTACCAGGTCCTTGGGACTTAAGGTCCAACGATTATGTAGGGAATCATATATAAAATCCTCATAGCTATTAGTATTTAGAAGATCAAATAAAATCTCCTTGTCAGATTTTGCCATATAATATGACATGCCGATAAAAGCCTCAAATACATGGGCTGTTAGTTTGATATTATTGATAATAGAGATAAAATCATTCCCTTTATTATAGAGGTTACTAACATGATGATAAAGCTCGGTTAAGGTCATGGAGTCTGGTAGGTATGTTAGATTAAGAGCATCCTGTAGTTGTATAAGTTCATTTTCAGTAAATATATGTTTTAATTCTCTATTAGTTATATACTCTATTTGCCTGTTTTCCCCGTCTCTGATAATATTAAGAATCTCTTTATGTAGGCTTAACAAATTATCTGTATCAGCAGAAACTAAATGAGGTGAATGACACTTATCATTAGAGCTTATAACAACTTCTTCTGATTTATAGGCATTAGTTAAATCTATTGTGTTGTCATCTGATTTTTGGATATCAAATATTGTATTAGGTATTATATCCGCAAGTGAGTTTAGCTCATTAAGAATTTGATGGGTTCCCTGCTGATATGATTCAAATTGTGCAACACTGCTTGTATTAATTGGTAGGTTGTTTTTATACATTAATGTAAGGGTTGTTATATCTGTATCAGGATAAGTGGATGTAAGTTTTATTAATGACATAAGAGTCTTTTTATCCACAGGCATATTGTACTTTAATAGTTCTTGTACTAAGTTAAGATTCTTATCAGAAGTAGCCAATCCGGCACTATATAATGCCTTATAAACCAGGTCGTTAATAGGAGTAGTATCAGAGGATATTAATTTTAAGGTAATCTGATCTCCTGTTTTGTCTGAAACTATAAAGTTAGCTAGCTGTCCAATTGATAGAGGAAGCTTTGCTGACACCTTAGCTGTAATAACCTGACCACTGGGTTCTAACCTGATTTTGACATCATGAAGCCTAAGGTCAATTATTTCTCCTTTAATGATATTATCTTCATTAATTGAAGGGGAAATATTTGGCTCCTGCCTAGGGGGTTTTATATCTTGTGCTTTTGCTAAGGAAGATTCATATTCGGAGGCTACTATTTTATGAAGCCTTTGATGTTTTAATCTTCCTGAATCATTTATTTCCATACTATTTCTCCATTCTTAATATAGGATTCTAAAGTGTTTCTTTAAAACTCTTATCCCCAGATTTTACAATAATCATAACTGCTTAAATTTAGTCGGTGTTTTGACATTAATATACATAGTTACACTGATACTAATTATATCGGATAAAATCCAACTTTTACTTATTATAATATATAATGTAAATGTGATTTAAATCATTGATTTAATTAGTCTAATCATGTAATATAATTGTCTATCGAAGTTCTTTATGCATTATAAAGTAACAATAACTGTTATAGGAGTGATTATGGAATGTTGAACCCTGGTAAATTATTTAAAATAAAAGCTGCATGGGAAAGATTTGCAATTAATCATCCCAAATTTATTAGTTTTATTGGTGCTTTACAACATAATTATTTAAAAGAAGGAACTGTTATTGAAATCAATGTTATGACTGAGGAAGGAAAAAATATCAGTTCAAATTTAAGACTTACAAAAGAAGATATTGAATTATTTAAGAATTTCAGTGAGATGATTTAGGAATAAAAAGGTGGTTTAGTCAATATGACTATTTTTAATGAAAAATGTTTTTGATAACTATTATCATTTACCATTGACAAGAAAATAATCAATCTCTATGATTATTAAGTAGAATATTATAAACCTTAATGTTCCTGCAAAATAAGGAGGATAAAGTATGAGACAAGAATGGCAAGGCTTTGAACCTGGAAGCTGGGTGACAGATGTAAATGTCAGAAGCTTTATACAACATAATTATACACCCTATGAAGGTGACGATTCATTCTTAACAGGGCCTACAGAAAGAACTCTTAAGCTTTTTGAACAAGTTAAGGAGCTTATGAAGGAAGAGAATAAAAAAGGAATTATTGATGCGGAGACTTTAAGACCTTCTACAATAACTACCTTTGGTCCTGGATATTTAGATAAAGATAATGAAGTTATTGTAGGTTTTCAGACAGATAAACCTTTAAAGAGAGGTATTATGCCCAACGGTGGAATCCGTGTTGTTAAAAAAGCACTGGATTCCTATGGATATACTCTTGATAAGACTACAGAGCAAATATTCACAGACAATCGTAAGACCCATAATGATGGAGTATTTGATGCTTATACAGATGCTATGAGAAAGGCAAGACATTCAGGAATAATCACTGGACTACCTGATGCTTACGGCAGAGGAAGAATAATCGGAGATTATCGTAGAGTAGCTCTTTATGGAGTGGATTATTTAATTGAAGAAAAACTTCATGAGAAAAAACTTCTTGAAAATCCTTCACTTGGTTCTCCAGATATTCGTCAGCGTGAGGAATTATCTGAGCAGATTAAGGCATTAAAGCAACTGAAGGAAATGGCAGCATCATACGGTTATGATATTAGTGTACCTGCAAAAAACTCCTTTGAGGCTACTCAGTGGACTTATTTTGCATATCTTGGAGCTATTAAGGAACAAGACGGTGCGGCTATGAGTCTTGGCCGTGTGTCCACATTCCTGGATATATATTATGAAAGAGATTTAAAAAATGGCTTAATAACTGAGCAAGAAGTTCAAGAGTTAATGGATCAATTCGTAATGAAATTACGTATGGTTAGATTCCTTCGTACACCGGAATATAATGATCTTTTCTCAGGAGATCCTACCTGGGTTACAGAATCTATCGGTGGCATGGGAGTTGACGGAAGAACCCTTGTTACTAAGAGCAGTTTCAGAATATTGAACACCTTGTATAATCTGGGACCTGCACCAGAGCCAAACCTAACTGTACTTTGGTCTGTATCTTTGCCTGAACCATTTAAGAGATTCTGTTCCAAGGTTTCCATAGATACCAGCTCTATCCAGTATGAGAACGATGATTTGATGAGAGATTACTGGGGCGATGACTATGGAATTGCTTGCTGTGTATCAGCTATGAGAATTGGTAAGCAGATGCAGTTCTTTGGTGCACGGGCAAACCTTGCTAAGGCACTATTATATACAATTAATGGTGGTAAGGATGAGAAGTCAGGAGACCAGGTTGGTCCTATGTTTGCACCTATTACAAGCGAATATCTTGATTATGACGAAGTTGTAACAAAGTTTGACCAGACTCTAGAATGGCTCTCAGAATTATATATTAATACCCTTAACGTAATTCACTACATGCATGATAAATATAACTACGAAAGATTACAGATGGCACTACATGATAAGGATGTATTGCGTACAGAAGCATGTGGAATAGCAGGATTATCTGTAGTAGCGGACTCCCTATCTGCTATTAAATATGCCAAAGTTAAGGTAATACGTAATGAAGCAGGTCTGGCTACAGATTATGAGATAGAAGGAGATTATCCTGCCTATGGTAATAATGACGACCGTGTTGACCAAATTGCAATTGAAATAGTAGAACGCTTTATGAATAAGCTTCGTAAAGTAAAAACTTACCGTGATGCAATACCGACATTGTCAGTCCTTACCATAACATCCAATGTTGTATATGGCAAGAAGACAGGAAGTACACCAGATGGTAGAAAAGCTGGCGAACCATTTGCTCCAGGAGCAAATCCAATGCATGGAAGGGATAAGAATGGTGCAGTGGCATCCATGGCATCTGTTGCTAAATTACCTTATAGGCATGCGGAGGATGGAATTTCTTATACATTCTCAATCGTACCTAAGGCATTGGGTAAGGATAAAGAAGATAGAGTTAATAATCTTGTGGGTTTATTAGATGGTTATTTTGAGAGTAAAGGACATCACATTAATGTTAATGTATTTGACCGTGAGACTCTGATAGATGCAATGGAACATCCAGAGAAGTATCCTCAACTTACTATTCGTGTATCCGGTTATGCTGTTAACTTTGTCAAACTTAATAGGGAGCAACAACTAGACGTTATAAATCGTACATTCCATAAGAGATAGGAAACATATAGAAAGAAGGATGGCCTATGAGTAAACTTGGACGAATACATTCGTTGGAGAGTTTTGGTACTGTAGATGGACCCGGGATACGCTTTGTGGTCTTTATGCAGGGATGTCCCCTGCGATGCCAGTTTTGCCATAATCCTGATACATGGGATGTAACCTTGGGTGATGAATATACACCTGATAAATTAATGGAAGAAATCCTAAAATATAAAGCTTATATTAAACATTCTAGTGGAGGTGTCACCTTTACAGGTGGCGAGCCTCTGCTACAAGCTGAGTTTATACTAGAAGTAAGTAAGAAGTGTAAAGAAAATGGTATTTCTGTTGCTATTGATACTTCTGGATATATCTTTAATAATACTATTAAAGAGCTTATGGAATATACCGACTTAGTACTTCTTGATATTAAGAATTATGACCCGATTGTATATAAAAATGTAACAGGGGTATCATTAAGTCCTACACTGAATTTCCTAGATTATCTTAGGGAAAAGAATGTAGCTACCTGGGTTAGATATATCCTAGTACCCAACTTAACGGATAATCTTGATAGTGTAAGAAGGTTATCAGCTCATCTTGATGAATATCCCAATGTGGAGAAAATCGAGCTACTTCCATTTCACAAAATGGGTGAATATAAATGGGAGGAACTTGGTCTAGATTATAAGTTGCATGACACCAAGGAACCAAGCAAGGAACTTATGCAACAAGTAATTGAGATTTTTGAAACCAATGGAAAAGTGGTTTCTACAAATACTTGATATATTTCTGGAGGCTACTTATGAAAATCTATTTAATCCGTCATGGGGAGACTGACTGGAATCTACAGGGCAGACTTCAAGGCAGAGAAGACATCGAGCTTAATGAGACAGGAAGAATACAAGCCGGAAGAGCCAAGGAAGCACTAAGGGATACGGGGGTAAGAGTTGTTTTAACCAGCCCTCTTATTCGTGCTGTAGAGACTGCCAAGATTATTTCTGAAGGTCTTGCTGGGTCTGATGTAATCATTGATGAGGATTTGATAGAGCGGGAATTTGGTATTTTATCAGGTATGTCCTATGATAGAAGGAAGTATTTTGATACTTTCGGTAGGGAAGAAAAATCAATGGAGCCTTTTGATGAATTATGCAAAAGGCTTCTTGATTGTATTTATAGAAATATAGAGAAGTATAAAGATCAAGATATAATAATGGTATCACATGGAGCGGCAATTAATGCCGTACTTTCTGTTTTATCTGGTGGAGATGAAGGCTCAGGAAAGACCAGGTTAAAAAATTCATGTATCAGCACACTTACATATGAAGATTCAAAGCTTAAGATAGAATCTTTTAATCTATCCCCAGATGAATTTATGGTAATGACAATGAATTCAGATATAGCAGATAGAACAGAAAAAATATATAATACAGTTGATTCAGATAAATATGCTGTGGCAGTTGATACTGGAACCACAACCTTAGTTCTTAGTTTGTTATCATTATCAGATGGGAATGCAGTGGGTGAATATATTGCATTAAACCCCCAAAGAAAATATGGTACAGATGTAATCTCAAGAATAAAGGCCTCCAATGAAGGTAAACGAGACTTATTGATGCAACTAATTCGTCATGAGATTCTTCTTGGAATTCGTCATCTTATAGATAAGCATAAAATAAGCTTTGATAGAATTGATAAGATAGTTATAGCCGGTAATACCACCATGATTCATCTTTTTATGGGCTATTCCTGTCATGGACTGGGGTTATATCCTTATACTCCGATTAATTTGAAAACTATTAATACATCAACAGACAAGATATTTTGTATAGAAGAAAAGATACCAATCATATTGCTTCCTGGTATATCTACCTTTGTAGGAGGGGATATTGCATCAGGATTGCTTGCTTGTGACTTTGACCATAAGAATGAGATTTGCATGTTCATAGATTTAGGAACCAACGGTGAAATGGCCATAGGTAATAAGGACAAGATACTGGTAACCTCTACCGCTGCAGGTCCAGCCTTTGAAGGAGTCAATGTCTCTTGTGGTGTTGGCTCCATTCCTGGTGCCATTAACCACATTACTCTAGAGGGTGGAAGGTTAAGCTATGAGACTATTGAGGATGAGAAGCCTGTTGGGTTATGTGGAACAGGAATTATAGAGTTGGTATCTGAACTCTTAAAAGAGGGTATTATTGACGAGACCGGCCTATTAGAGGATCCATATTTTGATAGGGGTTTTGTTCTTGCTGACTTTAGCTTTAGTCAACAGGATGTTAGACAACTTCAGATGGCTAAGGCAGCTATTAGAGCGGGAACAGAGATATTAGTTAATCTGTTTGGAACTTCATTAAAAGAGCTTGATAAGGTATATATAGCAGGAAGCTTTGGATATCATCTGGACATAGAAAAAGCTGTAAGGATTGGATTACTTCCTGAGCTTGTTGCAAACAAGGTTAAGGGAACAGGTAATACATCAATACTTGGAGCCAGTCAAGTTGCTAGAAAATCAGATAATCTAAAAAGGTTGGAGCACATAATATCAATAACAAAAGAGATACATTTGTCTAATGATGATAATTTTAATAAACTATATATTCAGAATATGTTATTTTAATTATAGGGCTGATGATATATTATTAAGCAAAAAATGTATGGGCTAGAATTTATTTAGGAGGTATTATTAGATGAGAATTGGAACAGGCTATGATGTTCACCGATTGGTTGAGGATAGGGAGTTAATTCTGGGAGGAGTTACAATTCCATATATACAGGGTCTTTTGGGTCATTCCGATGCAGATGTACTTGTTCATGCAATCATGGATGCCCTCTTGGGGGCAGCAGCTCTTGGGGATATTGGCAGACAGTTTCCTGATACGGATGATTCTTATATGGATATATCCAGCATTGAACTATTAAAAAAGGTAAAACTCCTACTTGATGACAAGCTTTACTTAATCGAAAATATAGATGCCACTATTATTGCTCAAAAACCCAAACTAGCCAATTATATACCTTTGATGATTAAGAATATAGCAGATGCTTTGGATATTGAGCCTGATAGGATTAATATAAAAGCAACTACTGAGGAAGGACTTGGATTTACTGGAGAAGGTCTTGGTATAGCTGCAAATGCCGTCTGCCTTATAGAGTCCATGATGAATTACCAGGTAGATGTTACACCTATGAATAATGAAAAAAACTGTAATGGCTGTAAAGGATGCTCAAAATAGATAGCTAGAAGAATAACTGTTGACAAATTATAGATTTATGCATAAAATGAACTAAATATAATATGTTAAAAGCTATGAACGGAAAAGTAACTTATGGATCTGTATCAGAGATGGGGTGTCACCGGCTGAAAGCACTCCTTATGGTATCTATAAGTGAAGTGCATCCGGGAGCTGATTCGGTGAGGGGTAACTTAGCCGAGTTCGGTTACAGCCGTTATCTGAATATGAGATATGTCAGCTTAAGTACATAATGACATTCAATTAGAGTGGAACCGCGAAGTAACCGCCTCTATATAGAGGCGGTTTGTTGATATAATAGGAAAGTGCATCCTAGTATATCGAAATATGCTCCGCATGAATGCAAACTTTAATCGTATAATAAATGGGAGGTGGATATAATGGGATTAATTAAATATATAAAAGAAGAAATGCAAATTATAAGAGAAAGAGATCCAGCCATACGCTCCTCAATGGAAGTCTTCCTATATCCCAGTTTTAGGGCTATATTGCACTATAGACTTGCCCACAAGCTGTACAAGAGAAAACATTATTTTTGGGCAAGGTGGATATCCCAAAGGACAGCTCGTAAGACTGGTATAGAGATACATCCTGGAGCCACCATAGGAAAGGGGTTATTTATTGATCATGGCCATGGCGTAGTAATTGGTGAAACCACAATTATAGGGGATAATGTGACTCTATACCAAGGTGTTACCCTAGGGGGTACAGGTAAAGAAAAAGGAAAAAGGCATCCTACCATAGGCAATAATGTAATGATAAGTGCAGGAGCAAAGGTATTAGGCTCATTTACAATTGGGGAGAATTCTAAGATAGGTGCAGGTTCCGTAGTCTTGTCAGAGGTTCCACCTAATTCCACTGTAGTTGGTGTTCCAGGCAGGGTTGTTAAACGTGACAATGTTAGATTGCCAAGAGAAGATATGGATCAGGTACATTTGCCAGACCCTTATAAGAGGGATGTAATTAATCTAAGAAAAGAAAATGATTGCTTAAAGGGTGATCTTAAAAATATTTGTGATAGATTTGATAGGTTAGAGAAAATGATTTTAGACATTAATAAAACCATGGAAAGTAAAGAAAATAAAGATAAATAAACCATGATAAAGTCATTATTAGGAGGATGAATTATGAGGATATACAATACACTAACCCAACAAAAAGAAGAGTTTAATCCCATTGAGAAGAATAAAGTTAGGATGTATGTCTGTGGACCGACCGTATATAATTATATTCATATAGGTAATGCAAGACCTGCTATTTTCTTTGATACAGTGAGAAGATATTTTGAGTACAAGGGATATGATGTTAACTATGTACTTAACTTTACAGACGTGGATGATAAGATTATAAAGAAAGCACTTGATGAGGGTGTGAATCCTAAGGAGGTTTCTGAGCGTTACATTGGTGAATATAAAAAAGATATGGAAGCTCTAAATGTGCTAGAGGCAACTTACCATCCAAAGGCTACTGAAGAAATTGATGGTATGATTAAGTTAATTGAATCATTAATAGAAAAAGGCCATGCATACGAAAAAAACGGGACAGTTTATTTTAGAACCAGAAGCTTTGCAGAATATGGTAAGCTGTCAAAAAAGAATATTGATGATTTGGAATCCGGTGCAAGAATAGCAATAGCAGAAGAAAAGGATGACCCCTTGGACTTTGTTCTTTGGAAACCTAAAAAAGAAGGAGAACCATTCTGGCCTTCACCTTGGAGCGATGGTCGCCCCGGTTGGCATATTGAGTGTTCTGTAATGAGTAGCAAGTATCTTGGGCAGCAGATTGACATTCATGGAGGTGGAGAGGATTTGATATTTCCCCATCATGAAAATGAGATTGCTCAAAGTGAAGCTGCCAGTGGCCAGGGCTTTGCCAATTATTGGATGCATAATGCCTTTATTAATATTGATAATAAGAAAATGTCCAAATCAAAAGGTAATTTCTTTACTGTAAGGGATATCTTAAATGAATATTCGGGACAGGTTATAAGATTCTTTATGCTTAATGCCCATTACCGTAGTCCCTTAAATTTTAGCAGGGATTTAATTGATTCTGCACATAATTCCTTAGAACGCATCTTGACTGCTGTTGACTCCTTGGAATATCTACTTAAAAACCATAAATTAAATGAGGCAGAGGTAACTGAAGAGGAAAAGGCTATACTGTTAGAGGCAGAGACCTTAAAAGATAAGTTTGAGGCATCAATGGAAGATGATTTTAACACCGCAGATGCCATAGCAGCAATTTTTGAATTGGTAAGGCTGGCTAATACACACTGCAATGGACAAAACAGTAAGACATTTATTATGAGCATGAATGAAAATATCATAATGTTATGTGATATCCTTGGAATTAAGACGAGGAAAGAGGAAGAAATTCTTCCAGAAGAAATCGAAAAGCTTATAGAGGAAAGACAAATAGCCAGGAAAAACAAGGATTTTACTAGGGCTGATGAAATCCGAGATAGTCTCTTAGATAAGGGTATTATACTTGAGGATACAAGGGAAGGAGTAAAATGGAAAAGAAAATAAACAAGGATTATGAATGCATACCTATGTCTGACTACATTAGAAGGACCTGGAAGCTGCCGGATACAGATATAAAATCCTACTCGGGCCTAACCTTGGCTTATATAGGAGATGCTATCTACGAATTGATAATTCGGACATATATTGTGGAACAAGGCAATGCCCCAGTAAATAAGCTCCATAAGAAGGCTGTTAATCTTGTTAAGGCTTCTGCCCAAGCAGAACTTTATAAGAATATTAAGGACATGCTGACTGAGGAGGAAATGGCTATTTACAAAAGGGGAAGAAACTCCAAGTCCTATAGCTCAGCTAAGAATGTGGATATAATAGAATATCGGACAGCCACTGGAGTAGAGGCCTTAATCGGCTATCTATATCTTACAGGACAGATTGAGCGTATGCTAGAATTAATTGGTCCTGTTCTTCTAGATTCTTAAATTTTTTAGAATTAAATATAATAAAGAGTAAATTGATATCCAAGTAATGTTCTTAGATAATCCCATATGAATCTCAGAAAGGGACTTATAACTTTACTTGGATATCTTTAAATGTTTTAATAAGAATTGGTAGGATTTTCTTAAGGAATTTGACATTCTTTTGCCTTAAAATATTGCTAAATTATACCCAGGATGTGAAACGCTGGCAATGTTGACTGATTTTTGAAGAAGATAAATTCTTCATAGTAAGGAGGAAGAATGACGCATAAGAAAGTTAAATATAATTTGTTTGCAATAGTGATGATTGCATCACTTAGCCTGATTATTGGCTTAAGTACAAATAAACTTGGCAGTGCCAATGCAGCAAAAGATGATTATGAGAAGGTTGATCTTAGGATTATTGGAACCACAGACCTCCATGGACAGCTTAATAGCTTTGATTACGAAAAGGGTGTGGATTATAATAATGGTGGACTGGCAAGGGTTTTTGATCTAATTAATAAGACAAGAGCTGAACTTCCAGAGGGCAATACTCTTACTCTGGATGCGGGTGATGTATTATTTGACTATACAACAGAATATATATTTTCAACAAACCAAGGGGCTACACAACCTATATACCTGGCAATGAAGCAGGTTGGTTATGATGCCATTACTTTGGGAAACCATGACTTTGATTATGGATATGATTATATCCTTAGACAACTGGATGAATCAGGGCTTCGTGATATTACGGTAGTGTCAAATGTAACCGATGCAAGAACGGGAGAGCATCCCTTTCTTGAGAATATGCTTCTTACCCGAAAAGTAACCAGCAGGGATGGCAAGGAGATTGAGATTAAGATTGGTATCATTGGTCATACTATTCCCACTCTTACTAGCAAGACCCATAGTTATGCTGGGATACTGGTTACAGAAGATATGATAGAAAATGCACAGAAGCAAGCTGCTATATTAAAAGAAGAGGGTGCTGATATAATAATTGCCCTTTCCCATACGGGAATTGGTCCTGAAAATCCTGAGACTAATTTTAAGAATGTTGCCTATGCCTTAACAAAAATTCCTGAAATTGATGTTGTGGTGTGTGGACATGAACATAATCTTTTCCCTACTAATGACATGACTTCACCTTATTTTAAGCTTCCAGGGGTTAACAAGGAAAGCTATCTTATGAATGGTAAGAATGTCGTAATGGCTGGTGATCGTGGTAAGGCCATAGGGGTAGTTGATTTAGAGATAGAGATTAATGATGATAAGGTTAAGATAGTAAATCGTAAGTCTGAGCTACGGATGGTTAATGAAAAGTCAACCAGTGAAGATAAGTCCATTAGTGCCATATTTGGAGAATGGGAAGATGAATTAAAGGATTATGCAACAGATATTCTCGGTGAATTAAAAGGAGATACAATAATCCAAAATTATTATGGATTATTAGCAGATAATGCCGCAATTCAATTATTAAATGACTCTAAGATTAATTATACCTTAAAACAGATTAAGGGTGACAAGAAATACATGGATTATCCCATTATAGCTGCTTCAACATATGATACATACGGGGTTAAATCCATCTATGATTTTGTGAATATTAAAGATAAAATTACTGAGTCAGACTTAGCTACTTTACAAAATTATAATAGTTATCTCTATGTATATTATATTAACGGGGCTCAGCTTAAAGAGTGGTTAGAATGGTCTGCCAGTGCTTATGAAACTACTAGCAGGAACACCTACTGGGAAGATGACACTATGTCCTCATTGATGAAGCAAACAGGATTAAAATCTCTGATCAGTGAGGAATGGCTAAATGATTGGAGTAATTTTTATATATTTGATGGGATCAGTTATGATATTGACATATCAAGATTTCCCAGATATGATTTTTCTGGAAACTTTATTAATAATGACAGAAGAGTATCCAATGTAACTTATCAGGGAAAAGAAGTTACAGATGATATGGAGTTTTTAATTGCAACTAACAAGATAACCAAACCTACAGATGCCAACAAAGGTGTAGAAAACCAGACAGTACTAAAAGGATTTGTAAGAAGTCAATCTATACTGGGAAAATATATTAAAGAGTTATCTTCCAGTGGAAGTATTATGCCACAGGTGGATTATAACTGGAAATTGATTTTGCCTACAGGTTATGAATTTATTGTGAAGGTACCATACTATGCAGGCACCTTATTTGAGGAAACACCATGGTATGTAGATGAGTTGATTCAGAAGAATGAATACAAATATTATATTGCTTCTTATCCAGCAAGTAATAAGGATACCAGTGCTCCTCATATAGTAATAGCTCCACTTGTAACAAATCCAACGGCAAGTTCCTTTGAGATTGCAGTACAAGCAGTGGATGATTCCAAAATTAAGAGGCTTAAGTACGCCAATGATGATACTGATGTATCCAATGCTGTATGGGCTGTTGAAAATGACATACCAAGCAAAGGATTTACAGTCCATAATAATGGTATATATACAGTCTTTGCTGAGGATATCCATGGGAATAAGGCTGTTAAGAGAATTGTAATTGACAACTTCAGTGACAACCTTTTAGCTAAACCTACTTTTGAATTCTATACCAATAGAAAATCCAATATTAAGGGAGAAGCCGAACCAAATACTATATTGGTTATTGAGACTCCAACTAAGGATTATGAGATTAATATCGGACCTACGGGCAAATTCTCATATCCACTTCCGGGTCAACTGGCAGATACCACAATTAATATATATATTAAGGATGAAGAGAGAGGCTTGGAGAGTGAGCGAGTTCCTGTAAGGATTAATCGTACGGGACCCAACCAACCCCATGTCAATCCTGTTTCAAATAATATGAATTATATAGTTGGTAATGCCTACGATGATATTACATCGGTTGTAGCTATAATTGATGATCTAGTATATGTTTCTAATGATGGAGGCAGAGAGTTATTTGAGGCAAATAAGGAAATCTATGATCCTTCCCTAAAAATTGTAGAAACCATTGTTGATGTTTCACCTGAGGGACAATTTGTCCTAATATTACCACCCCAACTGCCAGGAACATCTATAAAGGTTTACGCAATGGATCACATATCAAGAAATAGTAGGGTAAGTACAGTCACAGTAAGTATGAAGGCTCCCAATATGCCTGTAGTTTATGATGTGAGCAATATTGAAAAATCCATCAGGGGATATGTTCCCGAAGCTTCAGGTAATCTATATAATATTGAGCTTAGAATAGGTGATAATTACTATACTACCATGACTGATAAGGAGGGCAACTTTGTATTAGAATTTGAGGATCAACTATATGCTAATCAGGAGCTGATTGTTGTTGCCTATGATATAAAGGATAATAAAGAAAGAAATAGCTTCCCCTTGCAAGTAGTAGTAAAAGATATTGAATTCTATGTGAGACCTGATTCTACTAATCTTACTTTGAACCGAGTAACAGATAAATCCAATTTAATATCAGGCTATTATTATTCTAGTGGAGACGTGTATTTAGCCATAGCCAAGGGAGAGGGGACAGAGTTTACAAATAACCTTTATAAAATATCAACCAATGAAATGCATAGATATCAATATCGTCTTGAGAAGAATTTAGAGGTAGGACATAAGATATACATTATGACAAGATTTGAAAATGGTAAGATTCTTATGGCCAGGTCTTTTACAGTAGTAGCTGGAAGACCAGATATGCCCATGCTTCTTAATGAAATAACTAACACGGACAAAGAGGTTAAGGTGCTTGCCATCAAGGACTGTGAGGTTACTCTTATAATTGGTAAGAAGACATATAAGACCACAGAATTTGAATATGATGAGACTATAGGAGCATATGTATATACCTTTGCCACTGATAGAGACCAATCTGGTACATCAGTCACAGTTTTAGCCTCTAATGATTCAGGAACCAGTGATCCTTATGTGTCTCAGTTAATTAAGGTTTCACCGGATTCTCCTAAGGTGAATCCAATATATGAGAAGGATGAGGTAATTACAGGTACCATAGAGCTTCTTGATTATAACCCTCCCCTAGAAGAGAGAGATGAAGAAGAGGAAGAAGTGAAGACCCCCAAGGAGTTTAAGAATGCACCTTCAAAGGTAGCAAAAACTCAAACTAGAGTATATGCTCAGATAGGAAGTAAAAAATATAAAGGAACCATTGATAACAAGGGAAAATTTACTATTGAGATTCCTGCTCAGCAAGAAGGGACAGCAATAAAGCTTTGGGGCACTAATAAGGCGGGAAGAGGCCCCCTAATCAAGGTTATAGTAAATAAATAAACAATTATTTATGAATATGAAAAGCTGTTGCATATAATATGCAACAGCTTTTCATATTAGTTTCTTAACTACATATTTGTGATATAATGGTATTGTATAGATGTTAATTAACATATGATAGAAGGACGTGAGCACATGGAGCTATGGGATATATATGATAAATGTTTTGTTAAGACCGGAAGAACCCATGAACGAGGAATACCTTTGGCAGATGGGGATTATCATCTGGTAGTGCACATTTACCCTATTAATAGTAAAGGTCAGATTCTTCTTCAAAAAAGAACCAAAACATTAAGCTGGAGGCCAGGATATTGGGCAGCCACCAGTGGCTCTGCAATAGCTGGAGATGATCCATGGACTACTTGCAGGAAGGAATTATGGGAGGAGCTAGGAATAGAGGCCACCAGGGAGAATTCCAGCCTAGCAATGATGTATAGAAGACATAATAGTTTCTGTGCAGTATGGCTGGTGAGAACCGATGTAACCATAGAGGAGCTTACACTAGAACCGGCGGAAGTGGTAGAGGCAAAATGGGTAAGCCGCAGCGAGATGAAAGCCATGGGGGACAAGGGCATCTGTGTGGAGTATTTTTATATGGATTTCTTATTTCAGCTTATAGAAGAGGAGTATGGAACTATATGGGGGATTACTGCGTCTAATAAGTAAGAGTAAGAAAGAGGGTTATGTGATTTTCTTATGAATATTGGAGGAGGATATTATGAAAAAAATCGGAAAGGTAATAGCAGTATTAATAGCAGTTTCAATGACCTTTATAATGACTGCTTGCAGTAAAGGTTATGATGGTGCCAAAATGGATGCATCAGTAAGTGCTAGTGCACCACAATATAAAAGTAGCGATTATGATATGAAAAACGATATGCCTGATGAAGGTGGATTTGTATCCAACACGGTAGACGGTAAGTTAACCAGTTCATCAGGAATATCAGTGGATAATTCAGGTGTAAGTACCATGGAGAAGATTATAAAGTATGTTAATCTCAACGTGGAGACCCAAGATTTTGACAATTTGATAAATACACTGAAGGATGAGATTACCCGCCTTGGGGGCTATGATGAAAGAACTGAAATAAGTGGTAACAAATATAATAGTCGCAATAATAACAGATATGCTTATATTGTTGCTAGAATCCCAAAGGATAGGTTGGATGAGTTTGTAGATATAGTTAATGACAATGGAAATGTTGTTAACGAATCATCTTCATCAGAGAATGTCACATTAGAATATGTGGATACCCAAAGTCGTAAAAAATCTCTTGAAATTGAGCAGGAAAGGCTTTTTTCACTACTTGAAAAGACTGAAACCTTAGATGATATAGTTACCTTAGAAAGCCGTTTAAGCTCCATAAGATACGAGCTTCAGATGTATGAAACCCAGTTGAGGACAATGGATAATAAGGTGGATTATAGTACAGTCACAATCACTATTAATGAAGTGGAGAGAATGACTCCTACACAAGATAAGGAAACTGTATTTACAAGGATTAAGAATGGTTTTAGCAAGACTATCTATGATATCAGCGAAGGATTAAAGAACTTCTTTGTGTGGTTTGTTGTTAATCTACCCTATATTATCATATGGACAGCTATAATTTCACTGGCAGTCCTAATAATACGGAAAATCTTGAGAAAACGTAATATGAGAGAAAGATTTATTTCAACAATAGATAATGACATAAAACAAGGAGACTATATTGAGGAACAAAGGGACAGTGAATAAGCCGTTGCTTAAGCCCTAGGCTTTCAAGATATAAATCAAAAAATAATAGGAGAAACATTGGATTAAGTCGATTCTCCCCAACCGATATAGCTGGAAATATATGTAACCATATGATAGGATTGGATACATATAGCAGACTAAAGGATGGGGAGATATTTTTATGGGACGAATTTCGATTCTATTACTTATACTGATAATAAATATTAATTTTTTTATAAATATATATCCCAAATACTCTGATGAGATATGGACTACCAATGGGAATGCTAACCTTACTCCTATGGAAGCCCTTGATATGGTAAGGGAAGAATATGCAACTAATTTTATTAAAAGTAGCTTTAAGGAGAATGAGGAAGAATACTACTATAAACTGGCTTTGGCAGATTATTATTTGGTATATGAAGGAATAGAAGAAATTAGTGGTTGTTATCTAATTCATTTATATGAATTTGTATTAGATGATGAGGAAACCGGTATTGGTCATACTGTAACCTATGGTTGGTATAGGGTGAATCCATTCACAGGAGAGATAGAAGTATACTCGGACTTTTAATGGATCTTCAGACAAACAATGGCAATACTAAATTGATATAATTGCCTTATTCAAGAAATAATGTTAATATAAAATAATAATTGATGATTATATACATTATATTATTAACTTTGTAAATATGGCCTTTGACCATAGTTTCATAATACATGCACATATTAATACACAATGATTTTATCAAGGAGGAATAGCTTATGAATATACCTACCCCTCATATTGAAGCAAAAGTAGATGAGATTGCCAAAACAGTTCTTATGCCAGGTGATCCTTTACGGGCCAAGTTTATTGCAGAAAACTATCTAGAGGATGTAAAATGTTTCAACCAGGTAAGAAATATGTTGGGATTTACCGGCACATATAAGGGCAAAAGGGTGTCTGTTATGGGAAGTGGCATGGGTATGCCTTCCATTGGGATTTATTCTTATGAATTGTTTAATTTTTATGATGTGGATAATATTATACGAATAGGCTCTGCCGGTGGAATGGCTGATGATATTAAGCTTAGAGATATTGTTATAGGTATGGGTGCATCCACCAACTCCAACTATGCAGTGCAGTATCAGTTACCGGGAACCTTTGCTCCCATAGCTGACTTTGGACTACTAAGAAAGGCAGTGGAAGCTGCTGAAAGGCTTAATATAAAGACAGTAGTAGGTAATGTACTATCTTCTGATCCATTCTATAATGATAATGATGAAACCAATGCCCTATGGAAAAAAATGAATGTTCTATGTGTGGAGATGGAGGCAGCAGCCCTTTATATGAATGCAGCGAGGGCAGGTAAGAAGGCATTGGGAATATTTACCATATCAGATCATGTATTTACAGGAGAAGCCTTATCTTCAGAGGATAGACAGAACACCTTCCGGGATATGATGGAGATTGCCTTGGAAGTTGCTTATGAACAATAATAATATCAAATAGATTATCAAAACAAATTAAAGATTGGAAAGATGAAGTTATGGATAGAAAAGAGATTTTTGCTAAGGTTGACCATACCTTGCTTAGCCAAACAGCAACATGGGAGGAAGTAAAACAGCTATGTGATGATGCCATTAATTATGGTGTAGCATCTGTATGTATACCACCATCTTATGTAAAGCAGGTAAAGGAATATGTAAAAGATAAGATGGCAGTCTGCACGGTGATTGGATTTCCTAATGGCTATCAGACTACAGCCACTAAAGTATTTGAGGTAAGGGATGCCATTGCAAATGGTGCAGATGAGATTGATATGGTCATAAATCTGGGTGATGTAAAGAACCGTCAATGTTATAAGATTATTGATGAAATCAAGCAGGTAAAAGAAGTATGCGGTAGTAGAATATTAAAGGTTATTATTGAAACATGTCTTCTCACTGAGGATGAAAAAATTAGGATGTGTCAGGTTGTAACAGAGGCAGGAGCTGATTATATTAAGACTTCTACAGGTTTTTCAACAGCTGGAGCAACCTTTGATGATGTGACCTTATTTGCTAAGAATATTGGACAAGATGTAAAGATTAAGGCAGCAGGAGGAATTACCTCATTTGATGATGCAAAACAATTTATTAAGCTTGGTGCCCAGAGACTTGGTACAAGTAGAATAGTTAAACTGGCTAAGAATCAAGAGACAAGTGGGTACTAGCTATAATTGGTGGGGGCATGTCACTTACCTATGCTATGTGTACTTAGGATATTTAGAGATAAAATTTAGAATGGAGGACTAGGATGAAACAAGAAGAAGATAGAATCCATAGTTTAGTTCGCCGTGAAAAAGGAGAGTTGTTGGCAAAGAATGAGTTGGTAAGCCGTTCAGTCATAAGGCTTCTTATCCGTGATGCTATAGAAGCCATGGAAAAAGCCTATGCCCCATATTCTCATTTTAAGGTTGGTTCAGCCCTGCTTACTATCAAGCAAAAGGTATATACAGGATGTAACGTAGAGAATGCAGCTTATTCACCAAGTAATTGTGCTGAAAGAACTGCTTTCTTTAAGGCTATAAGTGAAGGAGAAAAGGATTTTGCAGCTATAGCAATAGTAGGAGGCAAAGATGGTATATTACAAGATTACTGCCCTCCATGTGGAGTATGTAGACAGGTTATGAGAGAGTTTGTAGATCCCCGTAAATTTCTTGTTATTGTGGCTAAGTCCGAAGAAGATTATCTTGTGTATTTTCTTGAGGAGTTGTTGCCAATTAGCTTTGGACCAGATTATATAGAATAGTATGTATATTTATTAATATATGTTTTCTTATTAATAAGATTAAGTAATGAATTCATGGTGTTTATTAGGGTAATTCTACTTTTAAATAATTATACCATATGATATACTAATTCCATGTAAAAGAGGATGATTTTATAATTCACCAGAAAGGAAAGAATTAGAATGTACTTATTTGATGATGTAAGAGCGTTTGACCCTGAAATTGCCGATGCTATATCCTTGGAGATAGGAAGGCAAAATGATCATATTGAATTAATAGCTTCAGAGAATTTTGTAAGTAAAGCGGTTATGGCAGCTATGGGCAGCCAGTTAACCAATAAATATGCAGAAGGATATCCTGGTAGAAGATATTATGGTGGTTGTGAATTTGTAGATATGGCAGAGAAGTTGGCAATTGATAGGGCTAAAG